>NZ_JBEOPP010000030.1:0-55086 GCF_040310185.1 Shewanella sp. T24-MNA-CIBAN-0130
TTCCATTTACCATGTGATAGTTGGACAGTAACAGTCTTGATTTCACTGACTAATTTACGGTGTAAAACAATCGGTACGTTGCCAATTTTCGGAATGCTGACCGCACCATTTTCGATGCGGATACAGTTCGAGTTATTTACACACCTAAAACTGTCATTGTGCAGTTTTTTCTGTTTGAAGCTGACTTTAAACGTCGGGAATTTTTGCAACCGACTCTTAGAAAAAGAGTTTTTCAAAGCCGTATCCAGATCCCTTGCCACTTGCTGTGCAGCCGCAGAATCAAAGGATTTTAACCAAGAGAACTATTCGAATACCTTTAACTCTTTAATTAATTTTGACATTTCTGGATAGAACAAAAACGTTTTGTCGTACCTATAACGACGCAGATTTTCTGACAACAACAAGTTCCACAACCCACGAGCATATGAGCCAAACTCAATTAGTTTGGCTTCCTGTTCTGCTGTCGGTTTGAGCCGAAAGTTATATCTGAGCGGTTTTTTCATATACTGTATAGACTACTGTATAGCTTGAGATTGTCAAGTGGAATACCAAACTAATTCACACTGTAAGTATCTCATTGTGCTGCACTTAATACTGGTTGTTAAATATTGAAAGCAACTACTACATGGTGAAGTTGGCGAGTTTATGAAGAGAGCTGTTCTAGATATTTCGCAGAAGTCTGACTTTTCAGTTGAAGAGATCGAAATAGATAGGGATCACATACACATTCTTTTGAGGATTTCGCCAAGATATGCTGTTGGGCAGCATGTTAGAAGAATTAAGCAGCAAACCAACAGATTAATTTGGAGTAGATATCCGAACCTTAAAAAGCAATTTTGGTTGGAGAATACTTTTTGGTCTGATGGATATTTTGCTTGCTCAGTCGGCAATGCCTCCGCTGATACAATTCGAAAATATATTCAAGAGCAAGCTTAGTTTATCGATTCATCCCCGCGACTTTCGCTACGCTCGGATCACGGGGGGTTCTCGACAGATTAGATAAAAAAGGACTGAAATTCAGTCCTTTTTTGTGTCTATTGCACTAGTGTTTATTCATCTAGTGCTAATGGTTCTCGTCTCTAGCAGAAAATGTTGACGTCAACGCGTTAAGCTTCAACATCCACACTTGCGCCGCCTTGAGATACCATCACCATAGCAGGACGTAATAAACGATCATTTAATAAGTAACCTTTCTGCATTACCATCATGACAGTGTTAGCAGGATACTCAGCACTGGGCTGCATACCAATAGCTTGATGATGTTCAGGGTTAAATGCTTGACCTTGTGGATTAACCTGAGTCACACCAAACTTCTCAACTGAGGTTAAAAAGCCTTTCATGGTCAGATCGACACCTTCATAAATCGCTTTGGTCGCCTCATCTTCAGGATTAGTGCCCTGTAAGGCACGTTCCATATTATCGATGACAGGTAACAGTTCGTTAGCAAACTTTTCCAAGGCAAACTTACGTGCTTGCTCAACATCTTTTGCCGCGCGAGTACGAATATTCTGTGTTTCAGCTGCCGCGCGCACTTCAACATCTTTACGCTCAGCTAACGCAGTTTCAGACTCAGCCAATAGTTGCTCTAATTCTTCAATGCGAAAATTTGCTTGGGTTAATTCATCTATCAAACTTGCGTCATCAGCCACGACTTCAGGTGTTTCCACGTCTTCCACTTGATCTTGCGATGTGTTGTTCGATTCGTTGCTCATTTTCACTCCAGCTAAAAAATGCGTAATTTGGTATTCTACGACAATAAATAAAGTGTCCATTTACTGAGAAATTAACAGCAAAACTCACACTTATAATAAGTTTGAGTATATTATGGGGATCAATTCTTATGTTTCAAGGCCTAAAGGCATAACAAACGCGAATATGACTAAAATGTTCAAGACAATCGGACTCATCGGTAAACCACATCATCAAGGGACTAACCTAACCATAACTCGATTGCATCATTGGTTAAGTATGCAGGGCTTTAAGGTTATCGTTGAAGGACGAATATCTGCAGAGCTAGACCCTGATGTTTGTTCAATGGACCTACTTGAAATGGGTGAGCATTGTGATTTAGCCATCGTGGTTGGCGGTGATGGTAACATGCTAGGTGCTGCCCGGGTATTGGCTCGTTTCAATGTTGCAGTGATTGGCGTAAACCGCGGCAATTTAGGCTTTTTAACCGATTTACCTCCCGATAACTTCGAAGAAGCCTTATCTAAAGTATTGGGTGGAGAATTTGAAACTGAACATCGTTTTTTACTTGAGGCTGAAGTTCACCGCCACGGTAAAATAACCTCCAGCAATACCGCGGTGAATGAAGCAGTGCTTCACCCTGGTAAAATTGCTCATATGATCCAGTTTGAAGTTTATATCGATGAGCAATTTATGTATAGCCAGCGCGCTGATGGGATGATTGTCTCCACGCCAACAGGTTCTACGGCTTATTCTTTGTCAGCTGGCGGGTCAATTTTAACCCCTAATCTTCAGGCGCTTATTTTAGTGCCTATGTTTCCTCATACCTTATCTTGTCGACCCATTGTCGTCGATGCATGTAGCATCATTAAATTAGTGGTATCGCCTGATAATGGGGAAAATCTCGAAGTCAGTTGTGATGGCCATGTCCATTTAGCGGTATTACCTGGTGATGAAATCTTTATTCGCCGCTCGAACGAACGCCTAAGACTCATCCATCCCAAAGGACACAATTACTTCCATGTGTTACGTAACAAATTAGGTTGGGGAAGTAAACTTTTCTAACATTTGACTCCCGTCACAACACTTTCTCTTATCTAGTGAGCTTCTTCACATTAACAACCACTAATTAATTATATTGTAAACCCAATCGATGACTCGTTTGGTTTTACCGTATATGAACTTTTGTGCCCTCAAAAGATGTGACCTTGAACACTCGCATGCAACCCTATACATGACAAGCCTCACAATTTCATCGGCCAACAAACTTTCTCGTATGTTAAATGATCTCGATCAACACATTTAACACTTAAATAACGTCTATTACGCCCTAGTTAGCGAAATGCTAACAAATAATAACAACTTATACCCACTTATAGGCAGAGGTATGCATGACAATATTACAGTTACTAGCAAGCTTAACGCCCATTATTAGCGTAATGGTCTTTTTAGTTCTAATGCGCTTGCCAGCGTCCAAAGCAATGCCCATATCTATGGTTGTTACGGGCCTTGCAGCATTGTTTATTTGGCAAATGGATACGCAACTTCTTGCGGCATCCGTGGTCGAAGGTCTTCTCGCAGCATTAACACCGCTTACCATCATTTTTGGCGCAGTGTTTTTGTTAAATACGCTTAAATATTCTGGTGCTATGGACACCATCCGCGCAGGTTTTACTAACATCAGCGCTGATTCCCGTGTTCAGGTAATCATTATTTGCTGGTTGTTTGGCTCGTTTATTGAAGGCTCAGCTGGCTTCGGTACTCCGGCAGCAATCGGTGCACCACTACTGGTATTATTAGGTGTACCACCTATTGGCGCAGCAGTTGTCGCGTTAATTGGTGACTCTACATCCGTATCGTTTGGGGCGATTGGTTTACCGGTATTGTTTGGTATGGATCAAGGTCTAACTGAGGGCGGCGTTAACATGGCTGCTGCTCAAATTGCTGAACATGGTGGTACCTTTGCAGGTTATGCACAGTATATCGCTCAACATATGATCACCATTGACTTAATTACCGGTTCATTAATTCCGTTAGTGATGGTTTGTGTATTGACCGGCTTCTTCGGTCGTAATAAATCCATCATGGAAGGCTTACAAGTTTGGAAATTTGCCTTATTTGCTGGTTTTGCCTTTACCATACCAGCATGGTTAATTAACTATGTTGCCGGTCCTGAGTTCCCTTCTGTTATTGGTGCACTTGTGGGTATGGCGTTAGTTATTCCTGTCGCTAGAAAAGGCTGGTTACTACCATCAAAACCTTGGTGTGACTTTAGCGAAAATGACAATAAATCAGATGAAGATACAGCACTTAACCAAACACCGGTAAAATTCACACAACTTGCCGCTTGGTCTCCATACATCATTATGGCTGCGTTGTTAGTCTTATCTCGTGTTATTGCTCCATTTAAGAGCTGGTTACTAAGCTTTAACATTAGTTGGACTGGTTTATTAGGTACAGAGCTTAAAGCAGGCTTTGCCACGCTATATGCTCCAGGTGCCTTCTTTATTATTGTATGCTTAATTAGTTTCGTATTATTCAAAATGAAACCTACCGCCATGAAGCAATCAATCACAGTGTCTTGCAAATCAATGCTACCGACTATTATTTCATTAGGTGCGTCTGTACCTATGGTGAAAATATTCTTAAATTCAGGTGAGAATGGCGCAGGTCTAGCGTCAATGCCGGTTGCATTAGCAGACTTACTTGCCAACAGCATGGGCTCAGTTTGGGCTTGGGTTTCACCTATTGTGGGTATCTTTGGTGCATTCTTGTCGGGTTCTGCTACGTTCTCGAACATGATGTTCTCAGGCCTGCAATATACTGTTGCCGATAATATCGGGATGAAACATGCAATGGCCCTAGCCTTACAAGGTATTGGTGCTAATGCGGGCAACATGATGTGTGTCATGAACGTCGTTGCTGCGGCAACTGTGGTGGGAATGGCAGGACGAGAGTCTGAAATTATTCGTAAAACAATGCCTATCGCACTAGGTTATGCCTTAGTGGCAGGCACTATTGCTTTTTTCTGGGGTGGATTTTAATTCACAATAAAGTTGCTTCTATTCTAACGATAGCAATACAACAACAACAGCAGCAGGCATGCAGTGCCTGCTATTCATTCGAGTGTTAAGAGAGCATGTTATGACTATTAATTATAAAGAAGTGATGGATACGTTAACGTCACAACTAGGCAAACACGCCGTATCTAATGATCCTGTGCGTCGTTTTGCTTGGTCAACTGATGCCAGTTACTTTCGTATCGTACCTGAAATTGTGGTACACGCAGATACTCCGGAACAAGTTAAAATAACCCTTAACATCGCCAGAATACATAATGTGCCAGTGACCTTTCGCGCTGCGGGTACGAGTTTATCGGGCCAGGCAATTGGTGAAGGCATTTTACTTATTTTGGGCCATGATGGTTTTAGAAACATTGATATCAGTGAAGATAGAACCTCAATAACCCTTGGGGCTGCGGTGTATGGTTCTGACGCGAATTTGGCGTTAAAACCCTTTAATAAAAAGATTGGTCCCGACCCGGCCACATTAGCCTCGGCGCAAATTGCAGGTATAGTGGCGAACAATGCCTCTGGCATGTGTTGTGGTACTGCGCAAAACAGTTATCAAACCATTAAGTCGGCTAAATTAATATTTGCCGATGGGACTGAACTCGATACGGGTTGCCCAGAGTCTAAAGCGGCGTTTAGCCAGTCACATGCTACGTTAATTACCGCATTAACTAGTCTAGCGCAATTAACTCAACAGAATCCAACCCTGTCTGCCCGCATCCGTAAAAAGTTCTCAATTAAGAACACCACGGGTTACAGTATTAATGCCCTCACAGACTTCAGTGATCCCTTTGAGCTGATTAATCACTTGATTGTCGGTTCAGAAGGCACGCTCGCTTTTGTTAATGAAGTGACTTATCACACGGTTGAAGAAGCCAAGTTTAAAGCTTCTGCCATGGCAGTATTCTTCAGCATGGATGATGCCGCAAGCGCAATACCACTGATTATAGGCGATAGCGTAGCCGCAGCAGAATTGCTCGACTGGGCATCAATTAAATCGGTTACCGGTAAAACGGGCATGCCTGAGTGGCTAAGTAGTTTACCAGAAGGCTCAGCTATTTTATTAATCGAGTCTCGTGCTAACGATCCAGAGACCTTAGTACAATACACTAAAGATGTGATTAAAAAAATCGCCCACATTGACACCGAACGTCCCACTGAATTCACCAATGATGCAGCTGTTTATGGCAAATATTGGGCAATGCGTTCTGGTTTGTTCCCAATTATTGGCGGCGCAAGACCTAAGGGCACATCGGTCATTATTGAAGATGTTGCATTCGAAGTAAAACACTTAGCCAGTGCTGCGGCAGACTTAACTGCACTATTCCATAAACACAATTACCCAGAAGGGGTGATTTATGGCCATGCATTAGCCGGTAACTTCCACTTTATGATCACGCCGACATTTGCCTCACAAAACGATATCAATCGTTTCCAAGACTTCATGCAAGATGTCGCTGAAATGGTGGTCAATAAGTACGATGGTTCGATGAAAGCCGAACATGGTACAGGCCGGGCCGTAGCTCCCTTTGTTGAAATGGAATGGGGCAGCGACGCTTACACCTTAATGAAGCAAATCAAGCAGATTTTCGACCCAAGTAAATTGTTAAACCCTGGGGTTCTTCTCAATGATGACAAGCTAGTACACGTTAAAAATATTAAGCCTTGTCCAGTCGTTGATGACTTTGTTGATAAATGTATTGAGTGTGGTTTTTGTGAAAAGACCTGTCCGACAACAGCCCTGAACTTCTCGCCTCGTCAGCGTATTGCTGTTCTGCGTGAAATTGAACGTTTAGAGCAATCGGGTGATAAAAAAGCCGCCGCAGAAATGCGTGCCAGTGCCAAATATGATGTGGTTGATACCTGTGCAGCCTGTCAGCTATGTACTATAGCCTGCCCAGTTGACAACAGCATGGGTAATTTGGTGCGTAAACTGCGCACACCTTACATCACCACCACAGAACAAAAAGTGCTCGACTTCCAAGCCAATCATTTTGGTGCGGTAAACCAAGTGATCAGCACAGGTTTTGATATTTTAGGCATTCTGCATAAAGTGACGGGGGATAGCATCACCGGCTCATTAATGAAAGCAGGTCGTTTAATTACTAAAGAAGTGCCTTATTGGAATCCAGACTTCCCTAAAGGTGGCAAAGTGGCTAAGCCATCCAAGCATATACCGGGACAGCCAAGCGTGCTGTACTTCCCTGCTTGTGGCGGCAGAACATTTGGCCCAACCCCGAAAGATCCTGATAACCGCACGCTACCTGAAGTGGTTATCACCTTGCTCGAACGTGCAGGTTACAATGTGATCGTCCCAGACAATACCCGTCATTTATGTTGCGGTCAGATGTGGGAATCAAAAGGTGATTTCAAAAATGCCGATGCTAAGCGCGATGAACTCATTGAAGCACTGAGTAAACAGTCTGACAATGGCAAAGTTCCTGTGATCCTTGATGGAACGTCTTGTACCTATCGCACATTAACCGGTAATCCTAAAGTACAAATTACCGATTTAGTCGAGTTTATGCACGACAAGATGTTACCTAACATGACTATCACGAAGAAAACTAGCAACATCACCTTACATCAAGGTTGTAGTGCTCGTAAGATGAAGCTAGAGCCGCATCAGCAAGCTATTGCTGACGCCTGTGCTCAAAATGTGCAATTACCTGCAGGTATTACCTGTTGTGGTTATGCTGGCGAAAAAGGCTTGTACAAGCCAGAAATTAACGCCAGCGCATTGCGCAACATTAAAAAGCTTATTCCTGCGGAAATTAAAGAAGGTTACTACTCCAACCGTATGTGTGAAGTCGGCTTAACCCAACACAGTGGTATTTCTTACCGCCATTTAGCCTATTTACTAGAAGAATGTACTCGTTAAACTAACGGACCATCACAGTAAATAGCATAAACAATAAGGGCATTGATATCATATCAATGCCCTTATTTTATTGAATACTGCCAACGATTTATTGAATACGGATAACTAAACGCTTACCTGCAACTAAAATCATTACAAAAACGAAGTTATAGCAAAAACTAAACCAATAAACACCCCAGCAATTGTTGTTGCAAAAGCTTATCATCGAGTGGCATATCACTAATAATTTCAACCCGTGTATCTAGCGCATCATCAAGTTCATCGAGCTTTAACTGATTATCCACCATATTCACGCTCAACACCCCATCGCGGGTAATAACAATGGCTTTTAACCTCAGCACCTTATCCAATTTAACCGTGTCTACCCACGCCATAAATCGTTCAAACTGGAAACAATGCGCCGCAGAGAATATCCAACCACTGCTGTAACAGCCCTCGCCTTGATTAGTTTTATGAATAAACCCGGCCGGTGAAAACTCAGGGGTATCGATATCACTCAGCGGTGGTGCGCTAGAAAGCCATGTCTGGGTAAGCGATTTTTGACGCAGTAGTCGTTGAGAAGTATTAAGCGGTTGATATTTTGTCGGCGTATTTAAGCGCAATAATATCTGCTGGATCAGCTCAACATCGGTAAAGTGATTATCGACCGTAATAAGCGGTGTATGTTGCAAGTGTAATTGGCTGAGGAACTGCTGTAATTGCAGATGATCAGTTTCGGTATAATCTTGTGCTTTATTGGCCAGCAACACATCAGCCATTGTTAATTGTTGAGTAAACGTATCATGCTGTTGATAGCGCGGATCACTGACCTTTCGGGCATCAACTAGGCACACACTAGTCTGTAGTGTAATAACATGCTGATAATATTCAGATGTTAACAGCTTTGCAATTTCGGCAGGATGACCAAGCCCAGTAGGTTCTATCAACAATCTGTCTGGTTTAGTATGCTGAATAAGCTGATTTATCGCGACTTGTGTTGGCAAGCCAGACACACAACATAGGCAACCACCTGGCACTTCCTTTATGACGACACCCGCCTTCTTTGTTGGTGTCATCCCCGACTCAGTAGCAAGATTATCACCACCAGCCACAGTCGCATTTAACAACCCGCCATCTATGCCTATTTCGCCAAATTCATTAACCAGCACAGCCCACACTTCACCTTTAGGCTTATGAGCTAATAGCTGGCCAATGAGCGTGGTTTTACCCACACCCAAAAAGCCGGTAATAATATTAGTATTAATCGGCTTGGTGATCATTTTTTCGCTTTAGCATATTTGCCCTTTCGAGTAGGCTTAGCATCGGCTTGCGACGGTTTGCCTCGTTTGTACTTAAGCACTTTTTTGGGCTTTTCTGGCGCTACATCTCGATACCTTGCAGGTAATGGCGCCCCTTCTTCATACCCTGTTGGCACCAAAGTCGGTAATGATTGCTCAATGAGTTGCTCAATTGCGGCAAGTAATTCTAGCTCTTGTGGGCTCACCAGCGAAATCGCTTCACCGCCAAGTCCAGCACGGCCTGTACGCCCAACGCGGTGAACATAATCTTCGCACTCTTCAGGTAATTCAAAGTTAATGACCCTTGGTAGCGCTTGGATATCAAGCCCTCGAGCGGCCAAATCAGTGGCAATCAACACCCGTAACTGCCCCGCTTTAAATTCTTCTAACGCACGGTTGCGTGCTCCTTGGCTTTTATCACCATGAAATACCGATGACTTAATACCGTCTAGGCTTAATTCACGGTGTAAATGATCTGCCGTTTCTTTACGGCTGGTAAACACCATCACTTGCTGCCAATTATGTTTGCCAATTAATTCTGATAATAACTCAGCTTTACGGCGGGTATCCACTTTATACACTTGCTGAGCAACATTGGCGGCTGTAGTTTGGGTTTCAACATGCACATATTCAGGATCGTTTAGCATTTTAGCTGCAAGCATTTTAACTAGTTCAGAATAGGTCGCAGAAAACATCATTGTTTGATGTTGTCTGGCAATTAAACGCTTCACTTTTTCAATATCTTTAACAAAACCAAGGTCAAGCATCCGGTCAGCTTCATCAATCACTAGATGGGTCACTGATGATAAATCCAGTTCATGTTGGCCAATAATATCGAACAATCGTCCTGGTGTTGCCACCAACACATCCACGCCTTGCTCTAATGCCTTACGCTGGGGATTGATACTCGCGCCGCCATAAACGGCTAAGCTGGTCAGGTTGATAAACTGGCTGTATTTAACTAAATTATGTTCAATCTGAATCGCTAACTCACGTGTCGGCGTCATGATTAATGCACGTAAACGGTGCGATGGCGATAAGTCCAAATGATCTTGTGCCATTAAATGGCTTAACAAAGGTAACGCAAAAGCAGCTGTTTTTCCGGTACCGGTTTCGGCACTGGCCAACACATCTCGGCCATCTAGCGCTAGTGGGATCACCGCTTGTTGGACAGGAGTAGCAGTTTGATACCCAGATTGGTTAACCGCATCTAGTAATAATGGCGGTAACCCTAGCGACGTAAATGACATAACAGACTCAATAAAACAAATAAAAATAGGCCACTATTATATACTAATCTAAACACCATTAACTATTACATTAGTGATGGCACTAGTATGACATTAGCCATAACATCACAGCAGTCACGCAGATTTTGAACTAATAACCGCACTAACGGGATATCAGCTGACTAACTGGCAATGAGGCCACTTTTTACCACCAGATACTTTTGCTCAAAATCGTGTCGACATAATGCATTCGAAAATAAATATCCTTGGGCATAATCGCAATCTGCCAACACCAATAAACGTCGTTGTTGTTCAGTTTCAACGCCTTTGGCAATCACTTTCATCCCGAGTTTATGGGCCATCACGATAATCGCTTCGCACAAACACAGATCATTACTTTCTGCAGTCACATTACGCACAAAACGTTGATCAATTTTAAGGTAATCAATCTTGATTTTTTTTAAATAGGAAAGCGATGAATAACCCGTTCCGAAATCGTCGAGCGACATTTGCATACCCGCATCACTGCAAGCTAATAACCTAGCCTCGACATTTGGCTCAGTTTCAAGTAATAGACTTTCAGGAATTTCGATACAAATATTATTGGTAGACATTGCGAGTGTCGACATGTGTTTAAGCCAATCTTTAACCCCGGTCGACCCGTCTCTAAACTGAACAGGCGACAGATTAATACTGATCTGAATATCACAATTAAATTGTGTCTTCCATTGAGCCGCTAACTCACTGACTTGATAAAATACCCAATTACCAATATCGATTATCATGCCGGTGTCTTCGGCAATAGAGATAAAATCTGCAGGCAAAATTAACCCCATGGTCGGGTGCTTCCAACGTAATAATGCTTCAGCCTTGATGACCTGCTGACTGCTTAAATCCACAATAGGCTGATAATACAACTCAAATTGCTGTTGGGTAATGGCAACCTTGAGATCTTGGATCAGCATCATCCGCTTTTGTGCATTATCTTGCATTGTGGAGGTAAAATAATTAAATCGATTACGGCCATGCGTTTTGGCCGAATACATCGCTTGATCGGCATTTTTTAACAATGCTTCTGTGGTCTTTGCATCGTCAGGAAATAAGGTGATACCAATACTGCCACTAATGTAAGCGGTTTGATCACCCAAGAAATAAGGCTCTGCAAGTCGGTTAAGTATTTGCTGTGCAACACGGTCCACACCATGAGTATCCTCAAGGGCCGTCAACACAATGGTAAATTCATCACCACCAAGGCGGGCGACGATATCGGTCTCTCGTACGCATTTTTTTAGACGATCTGCTGTTTCAAGTAACAACACATCACCCATGTCATGGCCCAAGGTGTCGTTAATCTCTTTAAAGAAATCTAAATCTAAAAACATCAATGCAAAATGATTATGCTGCCGATCAGAACTCAACACCTGTTGATTTAAAAATGTTAATAACATCCTACGATTAGGCAAACCGGTGAGTGCATCATAATTGGCTTGGCGCCATATCAACTCCTCAGTTTGCTTTTTCTCGGTAATATCAAAAAATAACGCCACGTATCGCGCAGCCTGTGATTTTGTTCGGACGATCGAATTAATGGTTAGTGAATTACCCCGCGACTTCGCTTCGCTCTGATCACGGGGCTTCTGCAATCTAGCTTTTAACGGCTAAGCTGCTTCTTTTTTCTCAGTTCCCACACCAAACTTTGACGACTCAAAGACTTTCGTTTTAGTAGATGATTTCTTCTGAGATTTGGGGGTTACCCTGGCGACTATCCCAGCCGCTATTAAATCATTTTCGCCTGTGCTTTCGATAGATTTAGCTGCTGCTAAATCTCTACACTGGACTAAGTCGCAGTTTTCGCAGGCAAATTCTCGCACGTTAAGGCCAAACTTGTGCGTGTGTTTGCATTCATAACAAATGCCTGATGATTTCACATAACGACCTATTTCATGGTAAATACCGCTATTCAATTCAACTTTGTATTTAGTCAGCGAAGTGATCATACCCATCACGTTATCGTTCACCATATGGCCGTTAAATTGCTGTATACCTTTCACGTTTAAATCCTCAAACACTATGATATCACTGGTCTTGGCTATCGAACATGATACTTCGTGAGCGAACGCTAGGCGTTGGCGTGAGATTTTTCCGTGAAGTGTATTTAAGCGTGATTTGGTTTTATGCCAGCGATTTGAGCCCTTTTTCCTTCGGCTCAACTGGACTTGAATTTGCTTTAGCTTTGTTGATGAACGTTTAAAAGCTTTTGGGTTTTTAACGTACCAACCGTTCGAACCTACAACCGTATGCTGACTATTAATGTCGTAGCCTACAATTGAATGCAAGACCCGCTTCGCGGTCTTGCATTCAACCTCTTGAGTCAGCGAAACTTCCCATTTACCATGTGATAGTTGGACAGTAACAGTCTTGATTTCACTGACTAATTTACGGTGTAAAACAATCGGTACTTTGCCAATTTTCGGAATGCTGACCGCACCATTTTCGATGCGGATACAGTTCGAGTTATTTACACACCTAAAACTGTCGTTGTGCAGTTTTTTCTGTTTAAAACTGACCTTAAATGTCGGAAATTGTTGAGTACGACCTTTCGTGAATGAGTTTTTCAACCCTGCTTCAAGATCACGAGCGACTTGCTGTGCAGCCGCAGAATCGAAGGCTTTAAGCCATGAAAACTCTTCGAATTTTTTCAAGTCTTTAATCAGCCCAGCCATTTCATGGTAAAACACAAACGTTTTATCGTACTGATATCGAAGCATATTTTCAGATAGCAACAAGTTCCATACGCTACGGGCATATGAGCCAAACTCAATAAATTTGGCTTCCTGCTCTGGCGTTGGTTTTATCCTAAAATTATATCTGAGCGTCTTTTTCATATACTGTATAGACTACTGTGTGAATAGGGTTTGTCAAATGGAATATCAAACTAATTCTCATTACAAGCACTACATTTAATCCTCGTCGTTAAATATCGGAAGAAACTACTGCAAGGAGATGTTGGCTAATGTGCAAAAAGGGCTGTTCTAGATATTTCGCAGAAGTCTGACTTTTCAGTTGAAGAGATCGAAATAGATAGGGATCACATCCATATTCTTATGAGGATTTCACCGAGATATGCTGTTGGGCAGCATGTTAGAAGAATTAAGCAGCAAACCAACAGATTAATTTGGAGTTGATATCCGAACCTTAAAAAGCAATTTTGGTTGGAGAACAATTTTTTGGTCTGATGGATATTTTGCTTGCTCAACCAGCAGCGCTTCCGTTGATACGATCCGTCAATATATTCAAGAGCAAGGATAGTTTATCGATTCATCCCCGCGACTTCGCTTCGCTCTGATCACGGGATTTTCTATACAGATTAGATAAAAATAGCCATTGAAGCAATATTGCATGCACAACAAAACCAAAAAGATAAAACTCAAGATAGCCAATTCGATCTAATTTATGCAGCCGAAATCGACGCCAAATCAAGCCTAATATCGCGCTGCTGATCAACATCAATATACCAATCCATACCGCTACACCACCTAAGTGATAACGATATAGCGCCATAATTAGGGTTGCGATGACGGTAGGAATAGCACCAAAGAATAATCCACTTAAACAGAGCACGACCCAGCGGGCATCAAACAACATATCAGGTTGACGAACCAGCGGGTCCATCATGATAATGACACCAATAACACCGATAAGTGCACCCACAAAAAATGTCCATAGGACAGGGATCGCCTTACGTTGATCCGTAGGTGAGAGTGAGTAAACATAAACTAACGCGAGCAATAGCGCGGCATTTTCTAAAATTAACAAAAAAACATTTAGATTAAACATCTATACATTTCCCTGATTCATCCTTAACAAGTAAAAATCGCATCCTAGCGGTCGCTGTGCTTTTTGCTTTTATAGAATCAGCCACGAAGCGTCCTAGCAGCAAAGCGTCCTGCTTGAATAGCATCCAAAACCACGCCAATACAAGAGTTAATTACCTACCAATATACCTCCTAAATCAAAACAACATCAAGCAAGATCACAGTTCCTTTAAAAGTGTCGTATTTGTAATAGAATTGGCCATTTGTTGTTATTCATTGAATGCTAACTGGCTCCACGTCACATAATCGCTATCGGAATATAGGTACGTTTACCACAGAGAAAATTCAATTTCACATAGAGGACAATCAACATGGCGACTAAATTCTTTATTCCAAGCGTCAACATTCTTGGTCAAGGCAGCGTAGATGAAGCAATTAAAGACATTAATGCATTTGGCTTTACTAAAGCATTAATTGTCACCGACAAACCATTGGTAAAAATAGGTCTAGTTAAAAAAGTTGCCGATAAACTCAATGCCAACGGCATTGAAGTGGTTATTTTTGATGGCGTACAACCTAACCCAACAACAGGTAATGTTGCAGCAGGTCTTGATCTATTAGAAAGTAATCAGTGTGATGTAATTATTTCATTGGGTGGCGGTTCACCGCATGATTGCGCCAAAGGGATCGCACTCGTCGCCACCAACGGCGGCAATATTAAAGATTATGAAGGTGTGGATGTATCAACTAAAGCACAAATGCCGTTAGTCGCGATTAACACCACCGCGGGCACAGCAAGTGAAATGACCCGTTTTTGTATTATTACCGATGAAGCAAGGCACATTAAAATGGCCATTGTCGATAAAAATACCACGCCTATCCTTTCCGTAAACGATCCTGAACTCATGCTTGAAAAGCCTGCATCACTCACCGCTGCGACAGGAATGGATGCACTGACTCATGCAATTGAAGCCTATGTCTCTATTGCCGCAAATCCCATCACCGATGCTTGCGCAATCAAAGCAATCGAGCTTATCCAAGCCAATTTAATTAATGCCGTTCACCAGGGAGATGACATCCAAGCAAGAGAAAACATGGCTTATGCGCAATTTCTCGCGGGTATGGCTTTTAATAACGCGAGTCTTGGCTATGTACACGCAATGGCGCATCAACTTGGTGGTTTCTATGATTTACCACACGGTGTATGTAATGCATTATTGCTTCCCCACGTACAAAGCTATAATGCCCAAGTGGTGCCAGCACGCCTAGCTGACGTAGCTAAGGCAATGGGTGTCGACACAACGGCAATGTCAGACGAGCAAGGCGCTAAAGCGGCAATAGACGCGATTAAGCAACTAGCTAAAGTCGTTAACATTCCAGAAAATTTAACCCAATTAGGCGTAAAAGCAGAAGATATTCCAACCTTAGCAGACAACGCACTCAAGGATGCTTGTGGTTTTACCAACCCTAAACAGGCAACACACGCAGAAATCTGCCAAATTTTCACTAACGCGTTATGATATCTTTGATAAAAAAGCCTAAAGCCCGTATTTAATTGCGGGTTTTTTTTGCCTAGCGTTTAATGTAAAAAACCAACAATGACAACAGCTTATTTTTAATTTAGTAAAAAGTGATGCTTAGATCTAAGTTCTTGAAATAAGGATTGACCAATATAAAAAATAAGGTCTATGATGAAAACACTTAGATAGCGAATAGGTAGGTAAGCAATGACAGCAATTACTCATATATATAATTACACCGTTCGATGCCCGCATTATAAAGAAAACGAACAACCTGCAACATGGCTCAACCATATCGAAGTAAACCAATCTTGTGAAATTGCACTAGACCGTATCACTAAATGGCACAATATCTCCGGCACTAAATCATTCGAACTAAAAGATTTTGTTGTTAGAAAAGCCGATAATGAAGAAGCTTATTTTGCTATGCAAAGTAGCCGCCTTAAGCACGATGGTCATGCCCTTGTCACCTTTAAAATCATTTTAGACGACTGCTGCCAAAATGCCTCTCCTAATGAAATTATGGAGCATTTAATCGATGATTATCAACAACGTATATCAAAAATCGAATAATATAGCGAGTGTATTTCCCGTTAACATTAAGGAGCTATTATAGCTCCTTATTTTTATGCTTTTTTGCTGGTTCAACTTAACAGTCCCAGTCACCATTCTCTCTCGCCTATCATAGCAACAGTCAACGCAATTAAGCGGCATTAGCACGCGCACCATGCGGAATGGGTAAGCCCTTTTCATTCACGTTAACAAACACTATCTTATCGATAAAGGCAATCGGCGCATGATTCACTTTATTACGTATTTTACAACGAACCGTCACAGAACTTTGCCCTAGGCTCACCAACTCAAATCCAAACTCAATGATGTCACCGGTTTGTGCCGACGCCATAAAGTTAATTTCAGATATCACTTTGGTAATGGGAAATTTACTGCGCATTTGGCAACTGGCAAAAATAGTGGCTTCTTCGTTTAACCAGCTTAATAGTTGACCACAACATAAACTCTGACCACTATTGAGATGAACAGGCATAACGATATGACGTGAGAAATATTTCATGGTGACCTCATTATCTGACTCATTAATTTTGCGGCGGTAGGTATATACCTCTAAATTATTAGCAATGATCAAGCCAAGTATATTAGCCTTTAATAATCATGTAGATAAAATAAATATCCAATAAAAACACCACTAGAACGCCCAAAACAAATGCACCTTTGCACCAAAAAAGTAAAGGCCACACTCAGTGCGGCCTTTGATAAATTGATTTACTTTCGATGATTAACCAATAACCTGCTTAACCGTATTCACAAAAAAACTGATGTCGTTGGCGGTAATATCTTTATGAGTCACTAAACGTAATTGACGACTAGGGCTAATAATAATGCCTTTGTCTGCCAATGTAGCCGCAAACACTTTAGGGTCAATATGTTCTGCTAATGTGGCGAATACCATATTGGTCTGCACTGAGCTAACATCGACAGTAAATTCAGTCATTTCGGCCAATAATAAAGCCAAAGTGTTAGCATTGTGGTGGTCGTCGGCCAAGCGGTCGACCTGCTCAGTTATCGCTAACTTAGCTGCCGCAGCGATAATACCTGCTTGGCGCATTCCACCACCGAGCATTTTACGCCAACGTGTAGCTTTACCAATTAGCCGCTCATCGCCTAACAGAATCGAACCTATCGGCGCGCACAGGCCTTTTGATAAACAAATTGATACTGAATCAAAGTATTGGGTAATATCGGCAATGGCAATGCCCTGTGCAACCGCAGCATTAGCAACCCGAGCACCGTCTAAATGGATTTTAAGACCACGATTAAACGCAAGGCTTTGTGCTTGGGCTAAATAATCTTGGCTTAATACCTTACCGCCAATCGTATTTTCTAAACTCAATAACCGAGTTCGAGCAAAATGCACATCATCAGGCTTAATCGCAGCTTCAATATCACTCAGTAAAATGCTGCCATTGGCTTGGTTGTTCAATGGTTGAGGTTGAATACTGCCTAATACTGCCGCCCCGCCACCTTCAAACTTATAGTTATGGGCTTGTTGGCCACAAAGGTACTCATCTCCGCGATCACAATGGGACATTAACGCCAGTAAATTAGCTTGGGTGCCAGAACTCACAAACAAGGCCCCATCAAAACCAAACATCTCTGCAGCCATATCTTGTAAGCTATTGACGGTAGGGTCATCACCATAAACATCATCACCGACCTCTGCTCTAGACATGGCTAAACGCATTGCTTCTGTCGGTTGGGTAACCGTATCACTTCGAAAATCAATCATGCTGCATCTTTATCCTCATTACTCAATATTCGCTGAAACGACGCCACTACTTCGCCGCTGATGATATTTCGGTTAATGCCGCTAAAGCAGCATCATAGTTAGGATGATCACTGACTTCATTCACTAACTCTTGATACTTCAGCATTCCTTGGGCATCAATGATAAAAATAGAGCGCGCTAACAAACCACGATCTTTGATCAACAAACCGTACTTTTCACCAAAGTCACGCCATACTGAATCTGATAAGACTTTAATTTTATCTATATTTTCGGTTTGGCAAAAACGCTTTTGCGCAAACGGTAAATCCTCGCTAATGGTCAACATCACCACTTCAGCATCAAATTTAGTAAACGCTTTATTAAACCGCTTCGTCTGCAACGCACACACCCCAGTATCTAAACTCGGTACTGCGCTAATCAGCACCGTCTTGCCTTTAAAGTCACTTAAACTAACTGGATTAAACTTTTCATCTACCACAGTAAATGATGGCGCGGCCATGTTGATGCTCGGCATTTTACCTTCTAAAGCAACGGGATTCCCCCCCATGGTAATCATGGTTTTTTCGCCTGCAAAACTGTGTGTACTTATAACAGATGAGGATAATAATGTAATCGCTGCAAAGGTTGAAAATAGCTTCATGGAAAACTCCTTGTATAAAAAAACCAGCATTTGCTGGTTTCTTAAAATATTAACTTGCCTGCAATATTATTTTGCTGGAACTTCTTTCACATGTAAATCCATTTGTGGGAATGGAATTTCAATGTCTGCTGCATCTAAGGCATTCTTGATTTGCTCAAGTAGTAGAAAACGTGCAGTCCAATAGTCTGGTGTGTTAACCCACGGACGCACGACAAAGTTAATTGAACTATCAGCCAGCTCAGCGAGACCGATAAAGTAACCAGGATCTTTTAATACAAACTGATTGTTATCTAGAATATCCGCTATTACTTTCTTGGTGTTCGCGATATTAGCAGTATAAGATACGCCTATCGTTAAATCGATACGACGCTTTTCTAGAGCAGAATAGTTGGTGATAGTGCTGTTCATGATGGCTGAGTTAGGTGCAATAATCATTTTGTTGTCAGCGGTACGTAAACGGGTTGAAAAAATAGTAATCTCATCAACAGTACCCGCAGTACCAGCCGCTTCGATATAGTCACCCACGCGACATGGACGGAAAAGCACCATTAACACGCCTGACGCAAAGTTAGAAAGCGAACCTTGTAATGCTAAACCAACCGCTAAACCTGCAGCACCGATAACCGCAACCAATGACGCCGTTTGCACCCCAACTTGGCCAAGTGTAGCGACAATAGTAAATACAAATACCAAGGTCCACGCTAAGTTGGCCACAAATGAAACCACTGTAGTGTCGACTTTGCGATTGTTAAGTAATTTTGTGGTTAACCGTTTTGCGACACCGGAAAAATATTTACCGATAAGAAAAATAACAATGGCAGCGAGAGCCTTAAGACCATAGGTCATAAGAAATTCTGGTGCTTGTTGAATTAAACTGTCCAAACCTGCTAGGTCTTCCATTTTCAGTTCCTTTAAAATAGTAAAATCACTCTGCCAAAATAATAAACTCTACCCGCCGATTACGCTGACGACCTTCTATCGTGGCGTTATCGGCTACCGGCTTGTAGTTACTCCGCCCAATAATCTCAATCGACGTGGGTTGAAATTGGTACTCATTGACCAGCAAGTCTTTAATCGTAGCAGCACGTTTTAAAGACAAGGCCTCGTTAACCACATCACTGCCAACATTATCAGTATGACCATCTAAACGAATGAGCACTTCTGGGTGTTGCTCAATGTATTGCTGTACCCTAACCAATGTTGGTCGCTGAGTTAACAACACCGCTGATTTGTCGAAATCAAAATACACAGGTTGGAGTATAGACCCAAAACAATCTACTGCTACAGAAACGTCTCGCTGTTGACGACATTGCTCAGCAATAAGTGCCGCATTATTGGTTATTGTTGCGCCTAATTCTGCTTCATCAAACTCACCATCATCTTCGGCATCTTCATCAACAATCAAAAACTCACTATCAATACAACCATTTGCCATAACAACACTGTTAGTTGGAGTATCATTACAAGCATCTTTTTTATCTGGTACACCGTCAAAATCGGTATCAACCCAAGCTTGGGCTGTGTAGATAAAACATCCCATTAAGATCAATGTCACCGTTCGAATGATAGCCATAAACACCTCTTCGACACGACATCGAAATCTGTTAATAATTCATATTTTAACTCTTTATTGCATAAATTAAAAGACAACACTTTATAATCAATACCTTGCGAAAAATGGCTTCAGTAGAGTGTTATTAAAGCATGATATTGATATTGGCTCGATGCCAATAAATCTTATTAAACCCGAACTTACCAGTCAACAAAAACAAAACAAATCATTAACGCGCCTCTAGGTTACTTGATTGCTTTGACACAATTTATAACAAGCTTAACCTCTCTGTTCCCCGCATTAACATTGACTTTATCGCCTTGGAAAGGGTATACAAGGTTAGCTTTTTGATGTTTGGTTAGCATTTGACATCAAACAGACATTATTTATTATAAAAAATAGACAATAAAGTTGCTCAGTATTGCATCATCTTGTTTAAATGCCCGTTATTTCGGGCTTTAACTGATTTAGCAATCATAGACAACTCTCACAACAATTATTTCTGTGACGATATTTCCTCACAGGCAATCGCAAGCTTAAGGTGGAAGACTTAATGAGTGACGCAAAACCTCAAGGTACACTGTTTGGACACCCTAAAGGGTTGTTCTTACTCTTTACAACAGAACTATGGGAACGTTTTAGTTACTACGCTATGCGCGCCATTTTGGTGCTTTATCTTGTTGATAGAGTACAAACTGATGGTGGTCATGGCCTCGGCTGGTCACAAGCTGATGCTATTTCGCTATACGGAACATTCACCGGCTTAGTATTTCTTACGCCGCTTATCGGTGGCTGGTTAGCGGATGCCTATTTAGGTCAACGAAAAGCCATTTACATTGGTGGTTTTTTAATGGCTGCAGGCCAATTCATTCTGGGTACACCTCATGCGTGGGTGCCAGGAATGGATATTGAAATGTTTTATCTAGGTTTAGGAGTACTTATTTTAGGTAACGGCCTATTTAAGCCAAACATTTCAACTATGGTGGGTGATCTATACGCTCCAGGCGATCATCGCCGCGATGGTGCATTCACCATCTTCTATATGGGCATCAACGTAGGTGCATTCTTGTCGGGTATTATTGTCGGGTTTGTAGTAGCCGCTTACGATGGTAACTTCCAAGCAGGCTTTATCTGCGCCGGTATCGGTATGATTTTAGCACTGATAATCCAATACCTTTTCGCCCAAAAACTCTTGGGTGACATTGGCACGGTTCCCGCAGCTAAAGCTGAAAAACTCAAGAATGAAGCTAAAGGTGAAGTCCGCAAAGAGCCGTTAACAAAAATTGAACGTGACCGCATTAAAGTTATTATGGTGATGGGCTTATTTACCATCATATTTTGGGCTGGCTTCGAACAAGCTGGCGGCTTAATGAACCTATTCACTAACGATTTCACTGATCGTATGATTGGCTCTTGGGAAGTACCGACCACTTGGTTCCAATCACTTAATGCGATGTTCATTGTTATTTTTGCTCCAGTGATAGCCGCTATTTGGATCCGTCTTGGTAAAAATGAACCTAACTCTCCAGTTAAATTTGCTTTAGGTTTGGTTTTACTCGGCGTCGGTTTCTTATTCATGATTGGCGCGGTGTTAGAAATGGGCGGCGATGCTTCAGCTAAATCAAGCATGTGGTGGTTAGTAGGGGCTTACTTCTTCCATACCATGGGTGAATTATGCTTATCACCCATTGGTTTGTCTATGGTGACTAAACTTGCTCCACTGCGTATCGCATCATTAATGATGGGTACTTGGTTCCTCTTTATTGCAGCGGCAAATAAACTTGGTGGTGTTATTGGTTCATTAATCGGCCATGGCGGCGAAGTGGAAGACCAGCTAGCAAACGCGATGGCAATTTTTGCTGGGATCGGTATTACAGCGGTAATATCTGCAGTCATTTTATATTTCATGTCAAACAAACTTGTTGATTGGATGCATGGTGCAGAAACAAAAAATGAAACTGAAGAACAAGCTTTAGAAGAAGAAATTGGCGTCACGGCTGACCACGAAGCCATTAGACGTTAATCCGTTTTGATGTAACAGCTATTCCCACTAAAAATCCCCTCCAAGTTCATTTGTGAGGGGATTTTTTATTGATAAACTAGGGCGCTGCTAGAGGCTATAAAATCTTAGCAAGAGCCTAGAGCGCTACGCTGCTAGGACGCTACGCGGCTAGAGGCTATAAAAGCTAAAAGCCTAGAGCGCTGCTAGGATGCTATAAAATCTTAGCAGCGAAGCAACACTAGCAGTGACAGGCGATATCAAGCGATGACGAGCGATCACAAGCGATGACGAGCGATGACGAGCGATCACAAGCCAAGAGCTTAGCCGCGAGACCGCTTTATCCGTGAGCGCAGCGTTCGCTTGTTATCGCTCTTGCCCGCTTGATTAGCAGCGAAGCTGTTCTTAGCAGTGACGAAGTGGCTTGGGTATATCCCACATTACTTACAAGCCAACTGAATAAAGCCACCCGCCTTGATATCTGATTGATAAACTAGGCCCGTATAATGGTCCTCAAGTAGTTTTTGTTTATGCTCATAATAATTGGTACCGATACAAATTTGTTCATCCCGTAATAAGGTACGAATTTGCATACTCGGCTTACTCCAATGCGCACTACCAAGAGGTGCGGATTCGGGCAATGCCAAAGGCATTAGGTTATTACCATTGCGTAAATAACACCTTAGCCCTTTACCTGATTGTCCTATTGATAATAAATAGCGAGTCAAATCGATGCACACATAAATAATATCCGTACTAATATGCAACCCAGATTTCACCATACGATCATTAAGATAAGACAGCATACTATTGGGCTCGATTAAGGTATTACTTAACCCATTTCTAAACAGCTTAAGTTTTTGATTAATAAAGCTGCGCAATAATACACAGCCAAAAGCAGCACTATTATCTTCAGGAGAAAAATGCGCCATATACATCACTAAGTGATGATCGCCCACCATAGTCGAATCGATAAAGTAAGCACTAACATCATTATTTTTAAACAGACTGTAATTAATATCCGCTTTAGGATAATAAATATGCGACGCAGGAAATAATTGCTGCTGAACACTTTTGGCAGCATGAGAATTTTGCTCAAGGAGGTATAAATTATCAGTGAGCTCTTGGTAAGATAAATCATTCATTTCTTGTAAATGCGATTGCCCTGATGCATTCATCGGCGTAGCGGCTGAATGCATCGCTTGAACGATTGCTTGTTCAATAATGAATAAGTCAGCAATAGGCTTAATCAGATAGTCACTGGCACCGAGGCGCAATGCATCTACAACATCAGACATCACATCATTACCAGAAATAACAATAGCGGGTATAGCAGGATTAATAACTTGCATTTGCTTAAGCATAGACAAACCATCAAGGCCTGGCATGCTTAAGTCAGCAATAACAATATCAAAGATAGCATGGGAAAAAAGGGTTATGCCTTCATTTCCATCACATGCTTGTTGAACCCGAGCACCTTGCTGCTGTAAAAAATCAGCAACGACATGGCGAAATATCGGGTCATCTTCAACAAAGAGGATCTCGACATCAGTTAGTGCCATACAACAACCTCACAGACATACAACACCCCCGCAGACATAACTGTCGAGGAGCCTGTATGCCTCGACTATTCAAGCTCATCTAAATACTCATCAAGTAACTCATCATCTGCTTGAGATGATGGAACATCACCATCAAAAACTTTGTAATCCATATGCTGTAAATAGGCATTTTTTACAAAAGCATAAGGATCAAGAGCATTGTCTAATAATCTTTCTTGATCAATGGCTTTAGAGCGGGCATCCAAACCTTTTAAGCCCCATTTTAGTACTGACTGCCACATCGTTAATTCCGATAAAGGAAAGTATAGACCATCCACCCAATCAGAGGCGATTTCTCTTGTCACGATTGGGCCATAAAATGGTGCCATAAAATAAGGACCATTTGGCGTACCATAATAACCTAACACTTCGTTGAAATCGTCTTGTTTGCGATGCATCCCCATCATGTCAGCAACATCCACTAAACCCAGTAAGCCTATGGTGGTATTAACCGTAAAACGCCCGCCAGCATTAGCTGCCCACTTCCACTTACCTTGGAGGGTATTATTCACTAGAGAGCTAGGCTCTTCTAAGTTATAAACAAAATTATTGACCCCTGTTCTTACTGGGTTTGGAACATAATTTTTATAACTATGAGCGACTGGGCGGATAATATATCTGTCTAAAAGCAGATAGTTAAAATCCCACATTGTGCGGTTAATCCCTTCAAATGGATCGAGAGGATCATTATATTTGAACTCAACCGCAGCGAGTGTTGATGTGTCAACTTGAGGTGCTTCGGCTTCGGCATACACTGGCATGCTAACAGCAACGATCACCTGAAGTAATATCCATTTATACTTCATATAACTCTCTTTAAAATAACAAAAGGTCTCACTCAACAAACTGCCATTTCTATCTTTTTATTAAAGCAATTTTTGTTCAAGTCGATATAATTTAGCAAGCAAGTGTTAGGCTGATATCTTACAATATTTAACAGTCAGTCCTTGCTTATACGTGTCTGTTGCCAGCAATCGTTCATTATCATGGTAATTAAACCATATGAGTTGCCCCAATAATGGTAACAGGGGGCTAAGGATAGTGCGCCTTTTGACAATATCAATCAAAAAATTGTAAATGAAGTTGATATTCTTCACTGACATCTTGGTTGATTTCGATAGATAAACATATTCGTTTGATAGGATTTATATGACAGTGCCAACAACGCTTCCCAAAAAAGCGGTTAATACCGACACATTTAAACCTGCTGATGCAAGTCAGAAACCGCTGTCAGATCGTAAACAAACTCAAACTGATAGCGCTTCTTTGCCTGTGCAAACGTCAAATGAAAAATCCGTTTTATCCACGTCATCTTCCACAAAATCAGATTTAGCCCCAGTATTACTAGCGGTCAAGGTTTTGCAACCACCAGCAAGCGCACAAGTCAGCATCACCATTGAAAATCAACACTATCAACTAAACAAAACCGCTGAACTGCAAAAATTATTACAACAAACAGCCCAAGTCGTGATTGCAAGCGATCAAGCTAAACTTTTGGCACGCGCCGCGTCCAGCGTAAATCAGCCCCAGGGCCAAGTCGAAGTCATTAATAACCCAGTTCCTGCGCCAACACCTCTGACGGCTTCAGCGGGGTCAACCATCACATCGCCAGCCCAAACGGTCGCGACTCAATTAGTGCTTTTAGCACAACCCATTCAGCTTGCCTTACCACAAGCGTTTGAGGAACTAGCAAAACAAAATGGTGTTTCAACACAACAGCTTACAACGTTAGCAACAAGGCCTCAAGGTTATCCACTGCCTACAGCCGTAATAGACCAAGACCAAAATCAACTAACGTTTGCCGGTGGCACAAGCATCAAACTATCACCAAATACCGCTCTACATCCGGGCCAATATTTAGCCAAAGTCGTGGTGCAACAGCAGCAACTACAACTTGCTCTAACACCCGTCATTGCAGAAGTAAGCGTAAATTTAACTAAACTCACAACAACGCCGCAAGCAGCCCTGTCGCCTCAAGCGACAAACATCATCATCACTAAAAATGAACCGGCACAAATCCTCAGCCAGTTTCTAAAAAAACTAGAATCAACACCATTGCCAAAAATTGATAATGCGATTAAAGGAAATGATAGCCAACAAAAAGTTCCCTATGGATTAACTGCGTCTTCGCCAAAAATAGCCCCCGATAGTCGCGCAGTAAAAACAGCGGCAACGGTAACACAGCAACAAAGCCAATCCACACTATCGGCACAGCAAGCGAGTCTAACCAAAAACACTAGCAACATGGCACCGCAGGCAAATCTAGCCAACACCACTAGCAACACGGCACAGCAAACTAATCTAACCAACACCACTACCGCCAATACGGCACCGCAAGCCAGTCTAACCAACACCACTAACGCCAATACGGCACAGCAAGCTAATCGACCCAACACTACCGCCAACACGGCACAACAAGTCACGCTACCGATAACATTATTAGCGCAACAGCACACACCCAAGGCTAATACCGCACCCGCCATCCTAAATAGCGCGAAAAATGAGCTACTCAACACGTTAAGTAGCGATCCAGCACCAATAGAAGTATTGAATAAAGCCTTATCAAAAGCAGGTGCGATGCCAATAAAACAGCAGCTAGCTCAACAAATTCCTCATAATCTCGCCAGCGAACTGTTTAAACACTTACCTCAAATAAGCCCTCACCCATTAAGCGCATTAAGCGATCCGGCATTACTCAGCAGTGAACTGCACAGTTTAGCGGCGCTAAACCTCGCCCACACCTCGCTGAGTCATTCAGGGAGCTCACACCCCTCACCACTCTTTTCTGGTAGTGCCATCACAACCCTATTCCAATTACTATTAGGGGTGAAATCAAAATCAACAGGGGCGGGGATCAGCGAAAAACTTCAGGCCCACTTTGCGCAATTGCAACAACGGACCTTGAGTAAACTCAGCGCTAATTCAGGATTATTAGCGGCATTAGACAAGCTAGGTGGCGCAGACTCGATGGCACAATTAGCAAGTAGTATTGCACTTTACCAACAGGCAAGCACCGATCCCAATCAAGCCATAACATGGTACTTTGCCCTGCCCTACTCAATTAACCAACGCGATGAGCAATTTGAAGGTAAGTTTGAACAAGAAAATGATCCAGACAAAGATAAAAAAGCAGGATGGAAACTGCAACTCAAATTTAACTTAGCTCAAGGGTCATTATTGATTTGTGCGCATAAACAAGCTGAAGTGCTGGATATTCAATTTAAAGGCAATAACCAAATGCTACTGGCGAAAGTAGAAAGCTTTAACCAAGCATTATCAGATAAAATAACTCAAATAGGTTTTACCCCCGGAAAACTCACTACTCAGTTGGCCCAAATTCCAGCAACCTTATTACCTGGCGATCACTATTTAGTCAAAACTAGAGCCTAATAGAGAACATGATGAAAGATGACTCCCAAAAAATTCAGCAAGCTGTTGCACTTAGTTTTGATGGTAAAAGTGCTCCTAAAATTACTGCTACAGGTAAGGATTTAGTTGCCGAAGAGATGATATTAATCGCCAAAGACGCGGGGATCCATATTCATCAAGATCCACACTTAAGTGAGTTTTTACAACTGTTAGAATTAGGTGACGAAGTGCCTAAAGAGCTGTATTTATTGATCGCAGAGCTGATTGCATTTGTATACATGCTGGAGGGGAAATTCCCTGAACAATGGAATACTCTTCATCAAAAAATTGTCGCTCAAGCTTAAAAGGTGCTGCCAACATAGCCTGAGGTTAAATAGGTTAATGGTTTAGAGAGGTTAACCCAGTACCAATGGGTAAGTCAGATTCACAGTTTCCAGTTTGGACATTCAAATTCTGATTTTATACCATTATAAAGGGTACAACTTCACCAGTTAGCAACCTAAGAAAGGGCTTAAATGAGTAATAAAATTCACCTTTTCAATTAATAACATACTGATTCTAAGCCAAATTCAGATATTAACTGAAGCGTTAACACGAGAAATAGCGATGAAGACCCACCTTAAATTGATATCTGTACTGAGTATTTCGTCTATCTTTCCTGCATATGCTCAAGTGGTGAGTTTTGATGATTACGGACCTTTACAGGTATATGCACAATCACCAATGCAGTCTCTCAATCTCAGTCCACTTATGCGCTCTGGCTTTTCGTTGCCTCAAGGGCAAAAAGAATGGTACATCACAGCTAATGCGGCCAGCATCTGGTCAGAATCAGACGAACTATTAGCAGACTACTATCAAAATGCGATTCGCAGCGGTCTTAAATGGCAAATCACAGACGATTTACTGTTTGATGCCAATTACACTTGGCAGTTTAGCGGTGATAATCATCTAGACTCATTAACGATGTGGTTCCACGATGCTGCTGGTTTTGATCAAAATGGTCGTAACCAGCAAGCTAAACACCAAAATCAAATCCGATCTGAAAAATACGCTATCGATATTGATAATTTTAGTGGCGAAACTCTCAATAATGCTCTTAGTGCATATTTAGGTTATCAATTATTACAAAATGAGCATCATGGTATTTCCGTTGGGGGTACCTTGTACTACAAATATGTCGATTCGGGCCCATTTGCCGATAAAAGTTTTCAGCAAAGCGTACAAATTAATTACGGCTTCCATAATGGCAATCACCATGTTAATTCAACCCTAGGTGTTAGTTTCCTGCACAGTAAAGACCCACTCTCGCAAAACGCCTATGAATCACATTACTTAATGCTGGGACTGGGTTATGAATACCGTACAGGCCGTCATGGCTGGTTAGCTGAATACCACCGCTATGATGGGATGGTGAGCTGGGATGAAAACTTCTCCGAAGCGTCTAATGAAGCTTTACTGGGTTATCGTTATTATTTCAATCGTAGCGCACTCGAGATCACCATGATTGAGAACGTTTTAAACATGGATAACACTGCTGACATAGCTTATACCTTAGGTTATCGCCATAAATTTTAACACCCTATTCTAGGGCGGACTGCGTCCTGCTAAGGACAGCTTCGCTGCTAAGATTGAGTCGCTGCGCGACTAGGCTGTTGATTGTATAGCCTCTAGCCGCGAAGCGTCCTAGCAGCGTAGCGTTCTAGGCTTTGCGCTTTTTGCTTGTATAGCCTCTAGCCGCAAAGCGTCCTAGCAGCGTAGCGTTCTAGGCTCTTGGCTTGTCATCGCCTGTCATCGCCTGTCATCGCCTGTCATCTAGATTTTAGGGCGGACTTCGTCCTGCTAGGGTGCAGCACTATCGTCTGGAAATAAAGTATCTAACATCTGCAAACTATCATTAATCAGGTCTTGCATTTGGCTCAGATAATCAACTGAATCAACATTAATGCCATTGTTTATATTTTGCTCCAGCGAAGCGGCAAAAGCGGCCAGTCGCTTAGCACCAATATTGCTCGAGGTACCTTTAATAGTATGGGCAATACTACCGATAAGATTGTCATCATGTTGTGCAAACGCTTGAGTAAGCGCCAGTAATTGATCTGACATTTCTGATGCAAAAAGATGTTTCACATCAATAATAAACCCACGTTCACCACCAAAACGACGTAAAATAGAATCGGGATTTTCTATAATCAGATCATCGTCGCCCTCGTTAAACACTTCAGGTAACGTCATAGGCAGATGATAGTAAGCGTTGTTTTCTTGGTTCAACAGGTTAAGCATACAAGGTAATAAACTCGTCATATCTATTGGCTTACCAATATGATCATTCATACCCGCCTCAAGGCATAATACTTTATCGGCAAGAGATGCGTTGGCCGTCATGGCTAAAATAGATAAATCATTAAATCGGCCATCAGCACGAATAAGGCGAGTGGCCTCAAGCCCATCCATATCGGGCATCTGCATGTCCATGATCACAATATCAAATTGATTATTCGACTTAGTCACCCACTCTACGCCCTCAATACCGCCTTTAGCCAATGTCACAATCGCACCTTGTAGTCGCAATAATTCATCAATAACTTGACGGTTAAGCTGGTTATCTTCAACCACTAATACCCTGACACCTTTTAATGCCACATGGGTTATTTTTTTAGATTGTATAGGTCGGTCTACACCATTAATGGCTTGGTAAACCGTCTCAAGCATTAAATTGGCCGTCACCGGCTTGACCAACAAGCTCACAAACGGCTGTTGATGATATTGCTTGGTTTGTTCCATTACTTCAGCGCCATAAGCCGTCAACATAATAATGGCAGGGGCTTTACCGGCAGCAAACATCGTTTGAATGTGATTGGCAGTGTCTAAGCCATTCTTATCTGGCATGCGCCAATCCATAATAATGACATCATAATGGTTAGTGGCATTTACGCTTTGCTCAACAAGATTGATAGCCTGTTTACTGTTCTTAGCTTCATTAACATAAGCGCCATGGGTCATTAAGGTTTTTGATAAAATTTTACGGCTCATCTTACTGTCATCAACAAGCAGAATATTCTTACCCTGCAAATCGATATCAAAATCGTGGTTGTTTACTTCAACAATATTAAACGTCAAATCAAACCAAAATCGACTTCCCTCGCCAATATGACTCGTTAGGGCTAATTTACCGCCCATTAACTCCACTAGGCGTTTAGTAATCGCTAATCCCAATCCTGTACCACCGAATCGTCTTGAGGTTGATGACTCTGCTTGAACAAAACCTTGGAAAATTTTATTTGCTTGATCCTGACTAATGCCGATGCCTGTGTCTGTAATAGAAATAGTTAAATTCACTTGGTTTGCATCAAATTTATTGCAGTGCACACTGACAATCACGTGACCTTCTGAGGTAAATTTAATCGCATTACCCGCAAGGTTTAACAACACTTGACGCAAACGAAGCTCATCACCTTCAATCAGGTATGGAATAGCAGGATCTAAATCAAAAATAACTTCTACATTTTTACTGTGTGCATTGGTCGCCAACATCACCGCTAACTCACGCATTAACGTTTCGAGTTGAAACGAGTGCAAATAAAGTTCTAGCTTACCTGCATCAATTTTAGAAAAGTCTAAAATATCATTTAACAGTCCCAATAATGACTTAGCAGCAATCTCGGCCTTAGTGACATAATCAGCTTGTTGGCGACTCATCTCTGAATGCTGAATAAGTTGTAACATGCCTAACACGGCATTCATCGGGGTACGTATTTCATGGCTCATATTGGCTAAGAAAGCTGATTTTGCGGCACTGGCTGCATCTGCAGCTTCTTTGGCTAAACGCAAGGTTTGCTCTAATTCGCGTTGATCAGTAATATCACGATTAATCCCAATCACGCGCAACGGCTTACCTGATTTGTCGTAACTAATTTGGCCTCCCGCTTGTATATAGCGAATTTGATTCGAGCGGGTAATAATTCGGAATGTCGGCTCATAAGGTTTGTTTGAGTCGATGGTTTGCTGTAAAGCAAGTTCAGCCATATCAATATCATCGGGATGAATTCGTTGTTTCCAATGCTGGTAACTTAACGCCTCTTCCTTGAGTGCTAATGGATAATCGTACATTGCAAACATACGATCGTTCCACTGCAAGATATTAGTATCTAACTCTAAATTCCAAATACCCAACTCTGCTACCTCAGCCGCTTGGATCAGTTGATTACTGGCAGACACTAACTCTTCTTGTTGCTTAAGCATCGTATCAATATTCACTGCAACGCCTAAATAGCCAATAATCTCTCCGCTTTGATCACGCATAGCCGAAACCGACAACGACACTTGGCACTGAGACAAATCTTTACGGATATAGGTCCAAGTGCGCGTTTCAGGCCCTTGGGTTCTTGGCTTATAAACAAACACATCAAAAGCACTAATCTGTTCACCAAACTCTTCACTTAACGCTTTACTGCGTTGGTGGACTTCAGCAGCAAGATGCATTATCCCACGGCTTTGTTTACCCACAATCTCTTCAGCCTGATACCCGAGTAATAACTCGGCACCACGATTAAAAATAGTAATGATACCGTCATTATCAGTTGAAATGATGGCAATTTCTGTTGCTGCAGCAAGCACATTAGTGAGTAAAGAAGCGAGTTTATTCTTTTCAAGTTGAGCATTTTTACGTTCAGTAATATCAATCCTCAGAGCAATACAGCGATCAAGATTACCCTTCTCATCCATAACTGGCGCAATTACAGTATCAAGCCATTTAACATTGCCTTGGCTATCATGGTTACAAATTTCATTATGCCAAGTCTGGCCAGCGTTAATGGTTTGCCACATGTGTTTCCAAAACGCATCATCATGTTCATTCGACTTTATAATAGAATGTTTTTTACCGACCATTTGTTCGCGAGTAAATCCAGATGTTTGACAAAAATAATCATTTACCGCCAAAATAACGCCATTTTTATCCGTCTCAGAATAAAGTAACTGCTTATTAATATTATCAAGTAAGGTTTTATTTTCTGATAGTGCTTGTTGTAACGCATGAGTACGTTTGGACACCTTACGCTCAAGACTGGCATTGATGCCTAAAATTTGTTTTTCCGCATTATGTTGTGCTGTGATATCTCGAATAGTCTGGCTGACTCCGATGATTTTGCCGAACTCATTATAAATAGCTAGTGACGTCATCGAGGTCGACAGTAATACATTGTCTTTTCGTTTATGCTCACAAACAAAATTTAATAATGATTTACCGTCAAGCACCTGATTAAACTGTTCAGCTTCTGCATCATAGCCCTCTATGGGTACAATAAATGCGGTTTTCTTGAAGCCAATCACCTCATGTTTTTCATAACCAAAAATCGTTACCGCACCATCATTCCAACTGGTGATGATACCATTACAATCGAAACTTATAATGGCATCGAGCGAATGTTCTAAAATATTAGAACGCCTTTCATTATCCTTTAAAATCAGATTTTTACGTCCTAATGCGTAGCCGTAAAACCCAAGCAACCCAGCCAATAACAAACTGACAATTAAGCCATAACTAAAGACAATATTAGGTGACGTTAAATGTAAACCACTGACAAATTCAGGATAAGCCACTAATGATATGTTCCATTTACGCCCAAATATATCGCGATCTAATGCCGCGGAATAAGACGATAACGGATTGGCATCACCAACATGGGTTTCATAAAACGAGACATTGTTTTGCTCATCGGTCACATCATTGATCAATAACTTAGACTTCTGACGGGATAAATTGATCTCCTCAAAAACCTCATTAGCCACTAAGGGAGCATAACTCCACCCAAATGCTTCTGCCGCCCTTAACTCAGGGGTCGCAGGGGTAAAACCAGTACGGTAAATGGGCATTAGAATTAAAAAAGCTTGTAACGGATGACCTGTCGCCTGGACTAACGTGATCGGCCCCGTTAACCGTACTTCCCCGGTTAAATATGCTTGTTGTGCCGCATTTTTACGGTTTTTCTCAGAGGCAATATCTAAGCCAACGGCGGCAAGGTTACGCTCAACGGGTTCGATATAGTCAATCAAATATCGTTCATCATCATGAGGGCTAAGCTGACTGACACTATAATTTGGCCAATCATCAAGCTTGGCTTTGGCAACAAAATTCGCTTCATCAGCTGCAGGCACTCGTCGGATGTAACCAAACCCTCGAGCACCGGGGAATTCACCTTTAAAATCACGTGTTAAGCTGTATTTTTTAAAGAGTTCACGTGAAATATTATCTTCACCAACCGTATAAATAATCCCTCGAGCACCTCGTAAACCATATTGATATAGTACGATACGATCAACAATATTATTGGCAACTTGCTCAGTCACCGCTTCAAGAGAGCTAGTAATGATGGATTTATTTTGATGATTAACACTCAGGGCTGTAACAAAACTAATAACTAAGCCAGAAGTAAATACTCCAATAGCCAATTTAAGCGCATTTTTGTAACTCGATAGTCTAGTCATGTTTATTAGTTGTTAAAAGTTATGAGGATTAACTGTGAACGACAAAAGAGTTTTTTACAAGCTAGACATTGAAAAACATAGTTTTTTCAAACCCTATAATGGTGACAGAGGTGACAAGCGATAATACAGCGCTCTTGGCTTGTCATCGCTCATCTAAATGCTAGGACGGACCACGTCCTGCTAGTGTCGCTTCGCTGCTAAGATCCTAGGCCGCTATGGGGATAGTGCGCTTCGCTTCTAGGGCGGACTACGTCCTGCTAAGAACAGCTTCGCTGCTAAGATTTTATAGCATCTAGCCGCGTAGCGTCCCAGCAGCGCAGCGTTCTAGGCTCTTGGCTTGTATAGCCCTAGCAGCCAAGCTGCCAGGAATCTAGAAGCGATTGACTAGAAAGGGGCGTCTATATCAACCACGGCAATGAGTTTATGGTTAACAAACTCCTTGATGCCCAGACCCACAAGTTCACGGCCATAGCCTGAACGTTTAACGCCACCAAAGGGCAAGTCCGCCTTGGCCATGGTAGGGTGATTGACGAACACCATACCCGTGGTTATACGCTTAGCCACTTCTGCGCCATGCTTTGGATTGGCGGTAAAAACAGACCCGCCCAGACCAAACGGTGAATCATTTGCAATCTGCACTGCGTCATCTTCATCCTTGGCACGAAACAACATAGAGACCGGACCGAAGAATTCCCAATAGCGCGCAGGGTTGTCTTGTGAAATATCGGTCAGAATGGTCGGCTGAACGAAATTGCCTGAATTGGGAACGATTGGCCCTACTTCCGTTGCCGTAGCACCAAAAGAAACCGCCTGGCGTATCTTGTCCTTAATTTCTTCTGCGGCCGCCTTGGAAGAAAGTGGCGCCAAGGTGGTGGTTGGCTCGAACGGATCACCCGCTTTGAGTCTCGCAACCCCGGCGATATAACCCTCAAGAAACGTATCATAGACGTCATCAACAATGATCATCCGCTTAGAGGACACACAGACTTGGCCACCATTCCAGTGCCGCCCTAAGACCGCCCAGTCAATGGTTTTTTCCATCTCAGCATCGGCGAGAACCACGAATGCATCTGCACCGCCAAGTTCAAGTGTCGATTTTTTTAACGCCTTGCCTGCCTGCGCTGCAACGACTGCACCGGCGCCTTCCGACCCAGTCAATGCCACGCCGTGGACGCGCGGATCATTGATAATGGTTTCGAGTTGCGACCGTGTGGCATAAAGATTCTTAAACACACCCTCAGGCAGACCAGCATCGAGCATCAATTTTTCGAACGCAGCAGCAGCCTGCGGAACATTGGACGCATGCTTGAGCAACAGGGTATTACCTGCCGACATTTGTGGTGCGGCAATGCGGACTACCTGATAGAACGGGAAGTTCCATGGTTCTATCGCCAATAATACGCCCAGCGGTTCAGCGTAAATTACCGCTTCGCCTTCAGCCACTGGCAGCTTTTGAGGTGCCAACAGCGTCTGTGCATTCTCTGCATAGTAGTCGAAGATATCCGCCGACAGCGCAACTTCGGCTTTAGCTTCGGGCACAAGTTTGCCCATCTCAACAGTGAGCAGATTGGCGAAATAATCAACGTCACGGCGTAATATTTTAGCCGCGGCATGCATCACGCGTGCGCGCTCAACAAACTCGGTTTCCTTCCACGATAAAAAAGCAGTGTGCGCTTTTTCAATCGCTTGGTTAACCTCAGAGTCGGTTGCGTCTGGGAATGTTTCCAGAAGATCGCCCGTGTAGGGGTTACGTGTTTCATAAGTCATAATAGTTACCTTTGTTGGGTAATTTACCAACCGGGGGATAGGTGTTTGAGAACCGGCCCCCGATCTTGTATTGCAAAAGCTAACGCCCTAGGGCGAAGTCAGTACCATCTGATTGTCGCCAGCCACAGGGATCGCGGCCTCAATCAAAGTTAACGAGTCTTTCTTGGTTTCGCCCTTCGGGCGGGCAGAACCCATTACCGGTTCGTTATATTTGTCTGTGTCGTGCCCAATATCCGCTAAAGTGACGCCTCGAGAATACGACGTACATCGCTAGGGGTGATGTCATTGTGTTCGCCAAGGGCGGTCATACCATGTTCCTGCAAGGCCGTAACGATAAGCTCGATTTCGGCTGCGGCAATGCCATAGTCACTCAACCGAGTCTTGATCCCGAGTTTCTCGAAGAACGCTCGCGTTGCGTCGATTGCAGCATCAATCCGCTGGTCATCGGATCCCTCATTGATACCCCAGACATTAGTGGCATATTGCAACAATTTTTCGTATTTGTGGCCGCGCTGATCGCTCAACAGAGACGGCAGCACAACCGCAAGGGTGCGCGCGTGGTCGGTATCATTGAGCGCAGTGATCTCGTGTCCAATCATGTGAGTAGCCCAATCTTGCGGCACACCGGCACCAATTAATCCGTTCAGGGCCAGCGTTGCTGTCCACATCAGACTGGCGCGGATATCGTAATCTTCAGGTGTCTCAAGCGATTTAGGGCCAAGATCGATCAGCGTGCGCAGTAGGGACTCGGCAAAACCGTCCTGAACGTGTGAGGCACTTGGGTAAGTAAGATACTGTTCGACGATGTGTACAAAGGCATCGGCCGCACCGTTGGCAATCTGACGAGCAGGCAGAGTATAAGTAAGCTCAGGATCGAGCACAGAAAAGACGGGGTAGCAATGTGGACTTCTAAAAGGAAGCTTCGCTATCTTCTCAGGGTTGGTGATCACACCGCCATTGTTCATCTCTGAACCTGTCGCAGGTAGCGTCAGCACAGAGCCTAATGGCATCGCTGCCGTCACCTTCGAGCTGCCGGAAGTAAGGATCTCCCAAGGGTCGCCTTCATATAACGCCGCCATTGCAATGAATTTGGTCGCATCGATAACAGACCCGCCGCCAACGGCAAGTAGGAAAGTGATGTCGTTATCCTTGATCGCTTGGACAGCATTAAGCGTAGTGGCATAACGTGGGTTCGGCTCTATACCGCCAAACTCAATGAATGTGCGATCACAAAGTGCTGCGCGCACTTGCCCTAGGACGCCGGTTCGTTCCGCGCTGCCGCCGCCATAGATAATCAACACTTTTGCGTCTGCTGGAACATGATCGTTCAGGTCCGCAATACGGCCTTTACCAAAAAGAATTTTTGTCGGGTTGTGAAAGTCAAAGTTTTTCATTATCTAAATTTCCTTCTGTTTCAATGTACAGGTGTACGCCTGTGCAGGCGTACATCAATGTTTTTGCGCCTAGCGTTCAAATATGGGGCTAGACCTGATGCGTTGCTTTAATTAGCGACTGCATCTTCTTCGGCCATGCCCTGCTAACGAGGCGGTGATGACGAGTGATGTCGAGTGTTGTCGATTGGAAGCGGTTTGGCCGTCAGGTCCATCACGCTGTCAAAATATAAATGGCCAAGCGCAAACAGCGCTTTGGTATGAGTGGCACGTTTGCTGCTGCACGTTTGCTGCTGCACGTTTGCTGCTAAAGCTTGTGGCCTCGACCATACATAACGGCTCGTTCACTAAGGTCATCGGCAGAACGTCCGTAACCATAGTTCCGCTCGATGGCAATGACTTGGATGGCATACAACACGCTGCTGGTATTCACTTGCTTCCTATTTTCACGTTATTCTCTTGCTAATACTTTACTAGATAGTCAACTATAAAACTAGGTCAATCGTTTGTATAAATTCAACTTGAATATGTTAGACCTGATATTAAGTCCTGGACTGCGGTGTGAGCGATTTTTTATCACGTAGAGTGCACGAGAGTGGATAAGTATCTTACTTGCCGCCCTCTTCTGCCGCAGCTTCTAGATTATCGAAAGCGCTGAATTGAAAGCGCTATTGGTGCTTTACGTTAAATAACACTAATCATAGTTGACTGTTTAGCTATACTAACATACTAGTAATAGACTTTCCAATTTGGCACCGATAAAATCCACACACTGCTAGGGATTAGAATAAAGGGCTAGGGATTAGGGTAAAGGCTAGGGATTAGAATAAAAGGCTAGGGTTCAGAGTAAAGACTAGGGATTAGAATAAAAGGCCAGGGTCCAGAGTAAAAACCAGGCTCAGAGTAAATGCTAAGGATTGGAATAAAAGGCTAGGGTCCAGAGTAAAGACCAGGCTCAGAGTAAATACTAGGGTTCAGAGTAAAAGGCCTGGCTCAGAGTATAGGGGGCGATCTATCACGTCGAGTTCACAACGCTTGCCGTTGAAATTCAGCTTTATCAAGACCCAATTAGCTTTCACGTCCTACTCATTATCACTGCCTGCCAATAGTCTTGTTGTTATTAAAAAAGTTTGCGCTGATTGACCATAGGTTTGCTAACTCATACTGGCGCTTTTCGTAAACCCTAACTGTGTATGTTATCGGTATCAACCAAATAGCACTGGCGTGATAACAGCAATAGATCGGCCAAGAACAAGGCAAATATACTAGTGTCTCGGTTAACGATTAGCGTCGAAGCTGCCCGCCCCGCGAACAAAGACAATAAACACAAATTGACAAATAATCAGCTGCAGTTCCTAGATGATAATGCTTTGAAACCTTGTTTCAATAAAAGTAGCCAGATGGTCAACTAGTAACCGAAAAAATAATCACACTCTAAGCGGCATCCGGCGCAATACCCAGCATTTGCAGGGTTCCTGGCCAAATATCATCTAATAAAGTCGGATCATTGCGGACTTGGGCATGGGTCAACACCCCTTCAAAAAAACCGAGTACGCAACGGGCGCTCATCGCTGGATCGGCGACGTTAATCGTCCCCTCAGACTGGGCATCACGAATGGCAGATTCAATGTATTTGAGCAAATCGCTAAACGTATGCTGTAACTTCTTATCCAGTTCAGGCGCGGTACCGCTGATCTCAGCACCCACACTAAAATTGGGACAACCAAGGACACGACCGTGTTTCTCGAGCGCCTCAAACTGTGTTTGTCGTATATCGTCAAAATAAGCTTTCAGTCGCTCTAAAGGCGGTCGAGTCGCCGAAAATAAGGTATTCATTTTCGGTTTCTTTGCCTCCCATCCCTCGCGGATCGACTCGGCGGCAAGGTCGGACTTAGAGGTGAAAAAATAGTAGAAACTGCCCTTCTTCACGCCGGCGCGCTCACAAATAACATCAATCGTGAGAGTGCCATAACTGCTCTCCCACATCAGATCGGATATTGCCTGTAGCAGGCGTTCTCTGCCATCGCTTTTACGGCCCATTCGCTAATACCTATCATTACGTTTGTGTTTATTGTAGTTGACTATATAGTTAAGTCAATACTTCGACTATTTTCTGGCCGTTACATCGCAGTCGATCACAGTATTAAGTCAATAATATTGGCAGCAAAAGTAATCTGCAGCTAAATCTTAGCTAATTTACCCTAACTCGGAAATATTCATTGTTATTACACAGATGCTCTTTGGGGCAAACTTCATTGATCATAATCTTAAGATATCACCAGATCTCAATGCTGGATAGTGCGAGGTTAGCCTCCCCCATCACCAGATGATTATTATTGGCTATCACTGGCTATCACTGGCTACCATTGGCATACCTTGTGCTCACTCAGTAAAAAACAGCCCCGCAATGCGAGGCCGGATCAAATTAACATTTACTGTTGCTCTGTTGTCTCAGGGTAAAGACTATTCCACCACTCAGGCTGGTCTTTTAACTTTAAATCAAACCAGGCCATAGTGGTATCCCACCAGTCGAATCGTGCTTGGCGAGTATTGATATGATGGTTTTGGCCGTTAAACTCAACCAACTCCACTTCTTTACCTAATAATTTAAGGGCGGTGTACATGTAATGGCTTTCACCCACTGGCACATTAGTATCGGCATTACCGTGAATTAACAATAACGGGGTGGTGATTTTATCTGCATGATATAGCGGGCTTTGTTCAACGTAGAGCTCAGGGTTATTCCACGGAAAACTGCCTCGACTGGCCACACCAGAATAGCCATAACCCCACCAGCCATGTCCCCAGTAAGAAGATAAATTGCTGATCCCAGCATGGGACATTGACGCGGCAAAAATATCGGTTTTGGTGGCTAAATACATGGTCATAAAGCCGCCATATGACGCGCCCATGTTACCCACTCGTTTAGGGTCAACAAAATCATGTGCATCCAAGAATGCGTTAGTCCCTTCAATAATGTCCTCAGCACTGTATTTACCCCATGCATTCACATGACGTCCACTAAATGCTTGGCCATAACCGGTTGCACCATTGGGTTGTAGTACATACACAACATAACCTTGGGCTGCCCATAAATTAAATGGCCAACGACCGGTAAAGTGACGCCCTACAGGAGAGGTGCCGCCATAGTAATATACCAATGCGGGATACTTTTTACTGGCATCAAAGTCTGCGGGTAAATACACCCGACCATCAATATTGTGGCCATGCTTATTGGTAAAATCAAAATCTTGAATATCACCGAAACGGGTATTGGCATAGCTTTGTTGCTGACTATCGAACAACAGCTGCTTACCACTGGAGTTCAATGTCATTTTGAAGGTTTTTTGCGGCGCGGTGGCCGACGTACCCGCAAACACAATCGTTGGCGTAGATGGCTCGATTGCCACACTAAAGTAGTCAACCATATCAACGCCCGTGTCTATTCTACTAAAACGTTTTTTGCTTTTATCAAATAAATACAGTGGTGAGCGGTCACCTTCGGTTACCGTTAATATTACATCATCATTTTCTAGCTTGGTCATGCTACCAATAGCAGGGGTAAAGTCTTTGCTTAACGCGCTCACATTGCCTTTGCCATCGCGCCAATATAACTGGCCATCATAATCATTCACTTCGATGGTTTTATCCTGGACTCCCACACCATCCATAAAGCGTGGCCCAGCGGTAATGTACATGCCGTCATCGGCATATAACGCACTGCTAAAGCTACGATATTGGCCAATAACAGTTTCAGTTAACGCGTTTAGATTCAATTCAACTAACTGAGTTAACCCATGTGCAGGCTGTGCATAATCGACCGGAGAGCGAGTCAGTAACAAGGTACCGTTATCGACACTAGCATCTAGAAATGAGCTGCTGATCTTGTTATCGGTTAGCTGACGAATAAAACCTGAAGCCACATCTAATTGATAAATTTGGCTGTTGTTACGCCAGTCACTCCAGCGGTCTTCCAATGCGCGAAAACGCTTTGAGGTGGCTTTTTCATCGGCTTTAAAGGGTTTTTCCCAGTTAAATAACACGCTGTCACCGTACCAATGCAAACCAGACACATTGTCGATATCGCTCGCAACAACTTGGATAGTTAACTCCGCCACATTCAGTAATTGAATCTGTTTATTGGCCACAAACGCCAATTGTTTGCTATCACCCGACCACACGGCGCTGCTTGGTCGATTGTCTTGCCAGCGATACATCACACTGTTGTCCGACACCTTGCGTAACTCGGTCACTTCAATCGCGGTATCACCTTGGCTAGCCTGGTATTCAATCGTCGATTGCAGCAGGTATTTACCATTGGGTGACAGGGTTAAACTGTTAATTACTTTGGCATCAAATAGCTGCTGCGCAGACACACGTTGTGATTTTTGCTGGGTAAAATCGAGCTGATCAACATCGCTTTTCCCCTGCCAATCCAAGCTAAAAGGAACCTCTTTTTGCAGACCATCGGCCAATACTAAAACTTGGTAGTCGCCATTAGTTAAATTTAGCGAGACCTCATTAGCAGACTTCACTAATTGGCCATTCACATACACCTGTGGGTTATCAAGCCCTTTTACCGTCAACGTACCTTGGGTAAATCGATGGGTAGATACCGGCAGTTGATACGCTAACCAGCCCTCACCTTCAGCTGTTGATGAAGCCGCTTGCCAAGTCAGTTGTTGGTTAAATACTTGTATCGAATTAGACTTTTTAAGACCTGATCCCTCTACTACGTTAACCGCTAATTTGGCAACTAAGTTGGTCACTAAGTTGGCACGCAAAGCATCTGCTTGAGCACTTTTTGATAATGGTGTCGCAGTCAGTTGAATGACTGGGCCTAAGCGCTGAATGTGGCTAATATCAATTTCAGCCCCGTGAGCTATGCCTGAAATAGCCATGGCTAAACTGGTACAAACCAGTGTAAAAGCTTTCATGAAGCGTCCTTTTCTCGTTATTATTGCTGATTTCATATAACTTTTTATGCGCCACAGTGTGACAAAAATGGCTTATAAATGCATCTGTTTTTGATAGGTTCTAGAGCGGACTTCGTCCTGCTAGTGTCGCTGCTAAGATTGAGTCGCTGCGCGACTAGGTGCTAGAACGTGACTTCGTCACTGCTAGGATCGCTGCGCTGCTAGAGCGGACTTCGTCCTGCTAGGGACAGCTTCGCTGCTAAGATTGTATAGCATCTAGCCGCGTAGCGTCCTAGCAGCGTAGCGCTCTAGGCTCTTAGCTTGTCATCGCTCGTTACCGCTTGCCATCTCTGGTACAAGGACAGCTTCGCTGCTAAGATTTTATAGCGTCCTAGCAGCGTAGCGCTCTAGGCTTTTTCCTTGCATCCCGTCACAGCGATGTTGACTAGGCATCAAATTGATGCCATCTTGAGGTATCATTAAGGAGAGCAAATTATGAATAACTCACCGTTAGCTAGAGCTGGATTAAGTGAAGATTTATTCCAAGATCAGTTTAAGTACATTAATGCGATTAACATTGGGGTTGCGGGCACTGTGGTTAAGTCACTTATTGATAGAATGCCGCAGCAACGGGCATTCATCTGTAAAGCATTGGGGGTAACCAGTGGTAACGTCAGCAGACTTTATAAACTCAAAGCGCTAAACAAAACTCAATCAGAAGAAACGCTCGATATCATCAGTGTCTATGATGCTGCATATCATCTGTATGATGATATCGACTTAGCAAATGAGCTGCTACAAACGCCTATTCCGGCACTCAACAACCAGAAGCCGGTTGATCTACTCGATTCCTTTGCCGGACGTCGATTAGTAAAGGAAGTCCTCAATAAAATGAAATGGGGTGAGTTTTCATAAATGCGTATTTATCGGATCACCTCAGAAAAACACCTAGAGAGCTATAATGGCTTAGGCGCGAGTTACTTAGACGGCGCCAGATGGAATAACAAAGGCTATCCGGTTATGTACTTTGCCATGTCAGCATCAGTTGCTATGCTCGAAATGGCAAACTATTACCCGCTGCCAAAATTCATCCCAAAAAATTTCATGTTAGGTATTTACGAGATACCAGACCAGCTATTATCGCAATTTGATCTTTCGCTCTTGCCTGATGATTGGAACGTGTACCCTTATCCCAGCTCGACTCGCAAGCTTGGCAGTGAGTGGCTAGATTTAAACTTAAATGCCGGACTTATTGTGCCTAGCGCTGCGACGCCAGATGGACTTGAATCAATCATTGTTGTTAATGGGCGTCACCCAGGCGCTGAGCAGATAAAATTGATAGATAAGAAATTGAAACTGTTTAATGAAAGGGCATTCGTCGGACGTAAGGACTGAAACTGCTATTGCTATTGATTTTATAGCATCTAGCCGCGAAGCGTTCTAGCAGCGCAGCGCTCTAGGCTGTTGCTGTTGCTATTGATTTTATAGCCTCTAGCCGCGTAGCGTCCTAGCAGCGAAGCGCTCTAGGCTCTTAGATTGTTATCGCTTGATATCGCTTGATATCGCTCGCCACCGCTTGTCATCTAAATTCTAGGCTATTGATTTTATAGCCTTCTAGCAGCAAATAACAAATCAAACGAATAAGGATTCAAAATGAGTAGTAATGTAGATATTAACAATCGCCCCGATTACGACCATGTCATCCAAGATATCGCTGATTATGTATTAACGTTTGAAGTCTGCAGCGAAGAAGCTCTCGACACCGCTCGTAACTGTTTAATGGACACAATAGGTTGTGGGCTCCTCGCGCTGCGCTTTCCTGAGTGCACCAAACACCTCGGACCTATCGTACAAGGCACACTGGTGCCAAATGGCGCCCGAGTGCCAGGAACATCGCTGACGCTCGATCCGGTAAAAGCCGCGTGGGACATTGGTTGTATCATTCGTTGGCTCGATTACAACGACACTTGGTTAGCTGCTGAATGGGGGCATCCATCGGATAATTTAGGCGCCATTCTGGCCGTGGCGGATCATTTATCTCAAGTTAGACTGTCTAATGGCGAGCCGCCTCTCATGATGCGAGAAGTACTTGAAGCCATGGTCATGGCACATGAAATTCAAGGCGTGATCGCGCTAGAAAACTCGTTTAATCGGGTTGGTTTATGCCACGTTTTATTAGTACGAGTGGCCTCCACTGCGGTTGTCACTAAAATGATGGGCGGCAACAGAGAGCAAATCATGGCGGCAATATCTCAAGCTTGGGCCGACGGTGGTGCACTGCGCACCTACCGTCACGCACCAAATGCGGGCTCTCGTAAATCTTGGGCTGCGGGCGATGCCACCTCACGAGCGGTTTGTTTGGCCAACATGTCAATGCGCGGAGAAATGGGCATACCAAGCGTGTTAACCACGCCACAATGGGGATTTTATGATGTGTCTTTCTCGAAAACCAATAAAGACCAAGCGCTCAAACCCCAGGCTGAACGCCAGTTTTCATTTTCCCAAGACTATGGCTCTTATGTGATGGAAAATATCTTGTTTAAGATTTCCTTTCCTGCCGAGTTTCACGCGCAAACCGCCGCAGAAGCGTCGGTTATACTACATCCTCAGGTAAAATCTCGTTTGGCAGAAATTAACAAGATCGTGATCCGCACCCACGAGTCGGCCATTCGCATTATTTCAAAAACGGGTTCACTTGCCAACGCTGCGGACCGCGACCATTGCTTGCAATACATGATTGCGGTTCCGTTGGTGTTCGGCAGTTTGACCGCCGACCATTATGAAGACGATTTTCACGGCACACATCCCATCATCGATGAGCTGCGTGACAAAATGGAAATTGTCGAAGATAAGCGCTTTACGGCAGAGTATTTAGAAGCGGATAAACGCTCTATCGCCAATGCTATTCAGGTTTTCTTTAACGATGGCAGCAGTACAGAAGAAGTGGTTGTAGAATACCCAGTGGGTCATCGCCGCCGTCGTAAAGAAGGAATGCCGCTATTGGAGCTGAAATTCAAAGCGAACTTAGCATCACGTTTCCCAAACCAGCAGTGCCAAACGATCTTCACTGTGTGTAAAGATCAAACCACGCTAGAGGCCACGCCAGTAAACCGCTTTATGGACTTATTTGTTATCGGGTTCTAGGTTCTTCTAGGACGGACTTCGTCACTGCTAGGATCGCTGCGCTGCTAGAGCGGACTTCGTCCTGCTAGGGACAGCTTCGCTGCTAAGATTGAGTCGCTGCGCGACTAGGTGCTAGAACGGACTTCGTCCTGCTAGTGTCGCTGCGCGACTAGGCTGTTGCTGTTGCTATTGATTTTATAGCATCTAGCCGCGTAGCTTCCTAGCAGCGCAGCGCTCTAGGCTTTTTTGCTCGCTGTCGCTCGTCACCTAGCTCTAGTCTTTCGCTTTTGGCATGTATACATTGCAACATACACGGTCATCTTGTTAGTGTTAGCCGCAAGCGATGACTTTAATAACCAACAATTGACGGAGCGCCACTCATGGGATCTAATAATACTGATCAGCATAAACACAGTATCGCCACTTTTGCGGCCTTAAAAACCGCCATAGCGAATGGTGAAGAGCAGTTAGTAAAAGAATTGTTGGCAGACCAACCGATGCAAGATCTTGAAAAAAGCTATCTCATTGACTTAGCCGAAGTCACCAACAACCACACTATCATAAAGCTGCTTAAAGATATTCCCGTAAAGAAATAGGTTCACTTATCGAACAGCGTCGGCACTGAATATTGGATGTCAGCCGGGAGAAGAGCAATGCCCATTTCATCACCCAAACCGTGCAGTGAAGTGAAGTGGGAAATGTTATCGCAACACTCGCTCAATATACTCAGATGCAATCCTTCAAAAGACAGCAACACTCAGAAACGATAGCTACAACGGCAATGTTCAGTCAACCTTGACTGGCATTGACGGTATGCTTAAAGTCTGGCTGGTAATGATGCTGAAGTGTTGTTGGATCCTGTCGATATTGATATGTATGCCCTCAAAAAAGAGCATAAAATCACAGACAGATCTGCAGGTCAATTATCTTATTTTAAACGGACTAAAAACGTTGTCGGTCTTGCCCAGATTGACCTATATTGGTGTCAATTAAAAATACTGATAGGGCTGCATTTGCGTTTTAGCATTGATCCCACTCAAGTTTAGCGAATGCCAGACATCACGAGAACACCATTGCCAGCGCAGATGCCGCGATGTTCGTTCCCAAAACATGCGGTAAAAACAGAATTGAAGTCGCCCCATGACGTGAACAGACAAGAACACTGTCGCCGCTTTGGGAGGGGAATTTTAGAACGATTGAGCAGATTGACATGGTATGACTGTGCCAATAACGCCATAATCCAGAGCGTCAAGAATAACAAAAAGTAAAAATCACTAACCGAAAACAGCGCTCCACACTTAACAACTTGAAATCAATGACTTAATCGCTAAATAGTTCTGGGCTATTTTACCGATTTTCACGCATCACCACTAACACACCGATTAATAAAAAATTATATTTTTCAAGCTAAATCGATTAGAGTAGAACCTAGTAAAAAATAATAGAATTTTAAGGAACACTATGAGCACCATGCAACAAGCTTCATATCAAGAACTACAAAAATCTCTAGAATGTTATTTTACTGTTGATGAACAAGAGTATCTATTCCCTATATTGCTTAGCAGGGCTGGTGATTCTAGAAAGGCAATATTTTGGTTTAATAACGAACCAATACCCGCATTCGGTAACATCACTGCCTTATCGGTTTGTGCTAGTGGTGATGGTAAACAGTTCATCGATTACATCAAATCAACTCAGTTGGGTGGTGACGCTTAAACTAAACTATTGAACTAAACTAGAACTAAACTATTGGGGTCAAACTAAAACTATTTGGGTCAGAATAAACTTTATAGGGGCGTTGATAGGAGCATGTTTAAATGGCGTGCTCGATGATTGTGTTCGTGGTTACCCAACTCTGTACTTGAGAGTTATATATTAATCTTTTTTGTAGTTTTGTTTCAATACCTTACTGCAAAATCATCAATTTTTTTATCACTTGAGAATAACTGCCAGTATTTAATGTACGATCACCAGTACTCAACCAAAAAATATCAAACTATATTATAAATGATCAAACACTATTAAGAATTATCAAACTTTAATATAAACGTACACATGGGCTCATTATCTAGGATAGAAAAGCCATTTTACACACCCACAAAATGCCACGATAAGTCACCGCTATAGCACTTTTGCGATGACCATTAGCCGTGTTGAGTTGATGTCAAACACAGGTTTGGCTGAGCGTTCCTGAGCAACCACACCGAACAAACACCATCGCGCATTACAGTATTATGATGTCAACACGCCAAGCTCATGTTTAACGCTTAAGAAGAATGACGTTAATAAGTATTTCTGCGCTTGCTTGTAAACCTGTTATCGCCTCATATTCTGCGACTCGTTGATCCCTGACATCATTCGACAAATTTATGATCGCCAAGTCATCATCATCATCATCATCATCATCATCATCAAGTACGTCATAAACGATGAAAACAAAAAAAACAATAAGCATAAATATTGCAAGTGAGTCTTTTACCATTTTTTTTAAAGAATTAACTGACAGACAAAACTCAACCTTTATAGCCTTGAATGGTTAGGTTGTAAGCTTATCGCAAAAAAACGTTAATATTTATACAATCTTTTTCGCTAGTATTCGTCTAAACTTCAGACTAATGTTAAAATTATGTGAAAAGCAATAGCACCATACTGGCCAATTTAACGGGGAGACCAAGATGAATACCTTAGGCCAATGCAAGCAACTATGGGTGCTAATAAGTTATATCTTTATACTGATGCCCATGGGCATAGTTAATGCTAAAGATTGGTCGATACCAGAGACCCTAGTGGATAAAGTATCTGCACTAGAAACGGATCAAAAAACCTTCATAACAAGTGGTGACGCTCTCAAATTTCTACCTGAACGACAGCTAGTGCATGAAATTAGAAGCCGAGATATCCCAAAGTTAAAAGTGCTTATAAACGACATAATGACAGTTGCTGCGCAAATGACTTACGACCCAGCAAAAGATATGGGCGCTATTCCTTTAAATACTTCAAATACCGACTTTTACCGCAGTATTGTGACACCTGCTCCGCTAAGAAAAATGAAACGCGAAGACGGTCCCTTTAGTGTTAGCAGATATATGTTTCCAACATCGGGCATATCAACATTTGCCGGCGCGAAAGTAGCCATTTATCCAGAAGATTTAGTAGCAGGAAATGTAGACGTAGCCATTATTGGTATTCCTAGCGATATGAGTAGCGGTCGGCGTAATGCTGAATATGCCCCCCGATATATGCGTGCAATGAAGACGATAGATACTCGCGACATACAATCCTTATTAGACCCAATGGAAGTATTAAGTATTGTCGACTACGGTGACTTTCAGGTCGACAATATGAGTGGCGAAAGATCAGTTGATCATATTATCAAAATGGTCGCTGAAACCTCATCGACAAATGCTATCCCCATGATGGTCGGCGGCGACACTTCAATTTTATACCCTGCGGTAAAAGGAATTGCTCTGAATAAGGGGCAAAAGACCTTTGGCCTTGTGCATTTTAGCGCGCATCCCGATGCTGAGCGACAAATAGCGAATACCATTTCAGATACCCAAACTATATTTAGGCTCATTAATGAAAAAATTGTTGATGGTAATGATGTCGTTCAAATAGGCTTGCGCGGACAATCTGTCGATATTGATACGCTGCAATGGCTCCGAGAACAAGGCGTAAAATATCACACCATGGCAGAAATAAATAAACGCGGTATATCAAGCGTAATTAAAAAAGTGAAAAAGGAAATAACCCGAGGCCCTGATCAAATATTTGTATCGATAGATGTCAGTGTTATTGAGCCAACGCAAATGATATCTGCAGGTCGTATTGCTTCGAATGGCCTAACGTTGAAAGATGTGACAGAAGCAATAAGGTACTTATGCGCGGCTAAAGATATAGTAGGTTTTGAAATTACGGATATGTCGCCTATGTTAGATTATTCGCGCCTTTCTGCAGTAAATGCTAATGCCGTTTTAAATGCTTGTCTAGTGGGGGTAGCGGTTCGCGAAGCCGGACTAAAACCTGATTATGTGCATCCTTTGGCGCTTAGCCATGGGAATTAATACAACAGGTAAATCATTTTCACAAGCCCATAAACAAGGAAGTGTAATTATGCGTGTATCCAACACTAGCGCCCTAATGTGTAAAGTCCTCGCACTGGCGGGATTATTTAGTATCTCTCTTTTTGCGCTTGCACAGGACACCTCCGGGCATGTTACAGGCACTAATCCTTATCCATATAATACTGTGGACCCGCGTGAAGAAGTACCAGAACCAATTGAGCTTCCCGACGACGTGTTACCTATGTTAGAAAGTCTTTCACCCGAAGATATAGAGTTATTGAAAAGCGGCAGAGCCAAAAAATACACAGGCGGTGCTGATGGAATTAAAGAGAGCATTTCAGCGTTTACACCCGACGAATTGCAAGCTTGGGTAGATGCCATAAGAACAGTACTTGAAGCTAGTGTATATATAGAAGGAAGAGATTCACCTAACATACCACTTAATACAGAATCGGAAGAATTCAACGCTTGGCGTGTGCTTCGTCCGCGCTCTCTCGATCCAGAGCGCGATGCAGGACCACTTAATCTTGGTCGTTACAATGGTTTTGGCGGCCCACAAACTTTTGGTGGTTTCCCATTAGCACTAACTAAAGAAGATTTAATCGCCGGTGAAGTAGACGTAGCTATTCTTGGCGCGCCACTGAATATGGGCAGCGGATGGCGAGACTCTGGTCCACGTGCAACCGCTGAACTGCGCATTCATGGGCGAGGCATGGGAAGCCTTGATCAGTATGTTTTAGTAAAAGGTTCATCGGTCCTTAAGATTGTAGACTATGGCGATGTAGCGGTAGATAACTTAAGTACCGAGCGCTCTATGGAACATATTCGCTCACTAGTGCGTGAAATAGCCGAGACCGGCGCTGTTCCTATTATTGTGGGCGGTGACCATTCACTTTCATACCCCAATATAGCCGGTATTGCAGACGTGTATGGTAAAGAGAAAGTGTCGGTTATCCACTTCGATTCGCACTATGATGCATGGTGGGGCGGTGCTCATCTTATTAGCCATGGATTACCCGTATACCGACTGTTAATTGAAGGTCACGTCAGGGCCGCAGATTATATTCAAATGGGCTTAAGGGCATCAGGTCCAGATAAGGTTGCTTTTAAGTGGATGCGCGAACAAGGAATGCGTTATCACACTATGGCGGAAATTGAACGCCGTGGTTGGGAAGCCGTAATTGATCGCGTGGTAGCTGAGGCAAGTGAAGAAGGGCGAAAACTGTTTATCTCCTTTGATATAGACGTGATTGACCCTGCATTCACTGTCGCGACGGGAACACCTGTTCCTGGTGGATTGAATATGCGAGAATCCATCTCGATTGTAAGACGATTATGTTCAGAATCAAATGTGGTTGGGTTTGATCTTGTAGAATTGCATCCTGCATTAGACCCCACCTATCGCACTACCCAAAATAGCGTTCATATTATCAAAGCCTGTATAACCGGCCTTGCTATGCGTAAAGAAGGTCTTACCGACAAACATTATCTTAGCCCTGTTTCTAGTGAACATGCGATTGACAATTATTATGGCGACCAGCAAAAATATATTGATGCTACTGCCGCTGAAGTTGCTAAAGAAAAAGAGAAAGAGGAGGAGGATAAAAAAAGAAGTGAAGAAGAGCAGTAGAGCTAGAGTATAAGTAAAACAAAACATGATATTTTTCTATGCAACAGGGGCCGTTGTTATTGTTTTAGGCGTTGCTAGCTGGCAGTCGGATCAGGGCTATTTTTTCCACGTTGTGATGTCGTCACTTGTGCTCCAAGGTTACTGTTAGGCGCAAACATCACGAACTAGGGAGTAATCCAAAACGCGTAAGGTTGAGTCTAGGAGGCGGAATTAACGCCGCTAATTTGCCAATGAAGTCGATTGGGTCAAAAAAACGTGAGTTGTACCATCACGATATGGCGTCTTCAATTCATAGCGCACTTTTACATGTGGAGTCACTACATAGCCCCCGTAAGAAACCATTTCCAAGCCGACCGCAGCGCAAGAATTCATCAAACTCTCCTTCCACATATTTGGGTAATCCTTTTCCTTACTCGAAAAGTTTGCTGTAAAGTCAGGGTATTATCGTTCGACCAACTGATTAAGCAAGGTAGTTTCTGGCCGATGGCGCTTATATTTCTCACTTTGTTGTAATGGCAGCACATTCGTTCGTCCTTGAATTCTGTGCAGATAAGTGTGGCAAAAAGAGGCGCAATTAATTAATGACGGCACTATGAGCCGGATCGGGTGTACTAAATGACCGATTTAGTTCCGTGTTATTAATACTTAAAAGTGAACTTTGAATGTCCGCCATGGAACAAAACAAATGAAAGCCAAGCGCAATCCCCACTACCTTGAAACGATTATATTTGGCAGGTGAGTTTTCATACTCTTGCCCTGCCCACCAGCCCCTATTACAGGCGCCTACACAATATCCAGTTTTGGTTACTTAAATCTATTATTCACTACATAATGTAACCATTTTTGCACATTAACAAGAGTCATCAATAGTAGCATTGACAAGGTAAACTTAAAGTCCTAAATTAAATACATTAGGTGGATTTATTTCATTTAAGGTAACCATTTAAGGACTTTAAAAATGAGCAACATGACCGCATCAGCTTTTGCTGAAGAGATCGGTGTGCGCTTGAAGCAAGCGCGTCTTAATCGAGATCTCACTCAATCAGAGGTCGCCGTTCTTTCTGGTGTAGCACGTAAAACGGTACTGAATGCTGAAAAAGGTAAAGTACAACTAGAGATTTTGATCGCCATTATGATGGCACTAGATCTGACAGATCAGATAGACCGATTTCTTCCTAAACAAGAAATTTCCCCTTTACAATTGGCTAAATTACAAGGAAAGAAAAGGCAAAGAGCATCTGGACAACGCCGCGACGCAGATGAGGAAACGCCCGAATGGTAATGGAAGTCATCAAGATCATATACCAAGAACATGAGGTTGGTGCGGTGAGTTTTGATACCGACAAAGGCATGGGCGCATTTGAATATGACCCTAGCTTTGTGAAAAAAGGAATCGAACTGTCTCCTATCAAAATGCCATTATCTAAGCGCATTTATAGCTTCCCTGAACTAGATTTCAATACGTTCAAAGGGCTACCCGGACTAATTGCAGATTCATTACCCGACGACTTTGGTAATGCAGTTCTCAACGCATGGGTTGCTGGGCAAGGTCGTTCACCAAATGACATCACACCACTGCAACGGCTTCAATATACTGGTAAGCGAGGCATGGGAGCATTGGAGTATGCGCCAGCAACACAATTACGCAGTCTCAATGCTTCGCAGCAAGTAGAAATCAAGTCGCTAGTATCGATCGCACAAGAAATCTTGGATTCCCGTGGCCATTACGACGTTGAGTTAAAACAACATGGCCAAGAAGAACGAGAAGCAATGATGTCTTTACTCTCTGTAGGCATGAGCGCAGGAGGAGCCAGACCCAAAGCGGTATTGGCCTTCAATGAGGATTTTACTCAGGTTCGTTCTGGCCAGGCCACCGTCCCTGATGGTTTTACTCATTACCTAATAAAATTTGATGGCGTAAGTGAACATAATAAAAACCAAGAAACCTTTGGCGACCCTCTTGGCTATGGGGCTATGGAGTTTGTCTATCACTTAATAGCTAAAAAGTGCAGTGTCGATATGATGCCATGTCGCTTGCTTCAAGAAGGCAATCGAAGACATTTTATTACTCAACGATTTGATCGAATGAAAAATAAAAAGGTACACGTACAAACGCTTAATGGCATAGCACACGTGGACTATAAAAAGCCTGGCTCATTCTCTTATGCTGAATTACTTGGTATAGCCAGACAGTTAAAACTCTCTGCACCTGAAGCTGAACAACTACTAAAACGCATGACCTTTAACATAATTGCCCGAAATCATGACGATCACTCAAAAAACGTCGCCTTTATTCTAAAAAATGACAAATGGTCACTTGCTCCAGCTTATGATCTTGCATACAGCTATAAGCCCGGCAGCAAATGGGTCAATAGCCACTGGATGAGCTTAAATGGGAAAAGAGATAATTTTAGTCGTTCTGATTTCTACAGCTTAGAAAAACTAAGCCCACTCTTTAGCAAAAGAAAGATTGACGACATCCTTGATGAAACTATCGAGCATGTATCAAGTTGGCGTAATCTTGCCGAAGCGTGGGATGTTCCAAAAACACTCATAAATGAAATAAACACAAATTTGCGTCTGGAAATTTAGCAATAGGACGGACTGCGTCCTGCTAGGATCTAGGGCGTGACTGCGTCCTGCTAGGGACAGCTGCGCTGCTAAGATTGAGTCGCTGCGCGACTAGGCTATTGATCTTATAGCCTCTAGCCGCGTAGCGTCCTAGCAGCGAAGCGCTCTAGGCTTTTTTGCTCGCTACCGCTTGTCATCGCTTGCCATCCCTCGTTACCGCTCGCCATCATTCTCTAGTCTTTTGTCAGCAAAATATGCAGCAAATTATCCTGAAAAGTAATATTGCCCGGCAACCGGCTATGTTGCTCGCAAATCATGACCGCGTATTGCAACGGGAAGTAACTGTATTGGTGTCTTGGCTGCAGCGGATCCAGCGAGGTTTTGGCCAATAATGATTGCTTACTTACCGCACCATCGCCCGGTTCCAGCATTAGCGCCTCATAATCAATATTCTTCAGTGGCGCTTTTATTTCTTTTGGCCATAACCTAACAAAAGATTCGTTATCAATATCTTCAATCAAAATTCGGGCAGGTGTTTGATGACAATCACCGCCGAACACAATAAGTTGCTCCGCCGGATCGTCATTTTTAACACTCAACGACCACACAAAACGCCGCGCGCTCTCCAGCTGCTTATACAGGTCGTCGGTTGACACAAGCGCAATGTTATCTGACTGACGGTGTTTTTCAAGGGAGTTGTCGCCTTATTTTTTTATTTCAGAGACCACAAAATCAACACCCTCATAGAAACCACCTGTCTCTCCGGAGAGTACCCTTACATCAAAAAACTCTTTTTGAAGCTTAATATTTTCACTGCCCAAATGATTTATCGTTAAAGAATATTCACCTGGCGTTAAGTCCTGAACTACAAAGAATCCATCGTATTCCGGTTTGATGTTTTTATAATAGGTACCGTCTTTTGTCACGACTATCTCAACATAACTAAAAAATTTCTTACTTATTTTAGTATCTGTTCCAGGTAGGGAGATAGAGCCCATTATCAAAGATAAGGGCACCAGTCCCACTGCTATTTTTTTACCCGATGCTGGGATCAGTACCATACCTTGAGTCGCATTCACCCTCAGTGTAGGATCTAGCATAATGTCTGAATAATCATAAACAAGTTTGTGACTTCTATAGGGTGAAATATCGCTAAGATAAAAAGTACCTTCTTGAGTTGTTTTTACTTGGCTTTGACCTATGCTGACGCCAACGCCAGCAAGCGGCTCTTCGCCCCTCTCTTTTTTGCCGTTACCATTTTTATCGATAAACACGATCCCCTCTAGGTAACTATTATCTGGATTTCTGGCATTATTGGGCATAAAGGGTTTTTTCATATTGAGAACGGTTTCGTAGCTTGCTCCCACCCGGTGTATGTCATCCCTTTCGCTTTTGTAGTCGTAGTCGATTTTTAAAAAAACGTCAAATTTATATTCAAAACCTATTGTCAGGTTAAAAAGATCATTTGTATTATAATTAACCTCAATGTTGTAAGAATATTTATTGTTCCTACTAAGCCTCTTTCTCAGCCTGGCGCTATAACGCCAGCGGGCATGGCGTCCATCATTATAAGCTGCTTCTACGTTATAGGTGAAATCGTTCCGGGCATAATTAACGGCTATCTTTCCTGTATAGTTAGCTTGCCGATCAGCTTCTTTTATCACGCTCCTGCCAAGATCTAGATCCATGCGTATAGAGTTGCTAATATCATAGCTTAATCCGGTATCATATTTATTCTGAGTTCTATCTCGATAATTTTTATTTGAAAATCTGAAAAAATAATCGCTTCTTCCATAATCTCCGCTTATCTCCGCTTCCTGGTAAAGGTCCTTGCTTTCATCTTCAGCCAATAGGTGGCTATAATTCTCATAGCGGTATGATAATTTATGGGAAAAGATCTCACTTTCCCACTCGCTAATGTATCCCTCACTCCTATCTGCAAGTGAATCATAATAGGAAAGGTGAGTCACTAAGGGGATAAATAAATTAGAAAAACGGTATCCAGCCTGTTGCTTTACATAACGATAGAGCGTGTCTTCATCGCGCGTATCGTAATAGTCTAAGGAATAACTGAGGTTGTTTGTTAGCCCGTAGGCAATACCATATTTGCGATCATCTGTAATGGTCAAGTATTTCTGGAGAGATTTTAAGCCGCTTTTTTTAACTCATTATATTTCTGATGTGGCGTCTTAT
>NZ_JBEOPP010000031.1:0-50659 GCF_040310185.1 Shewanella sp. T24-MNA-CIBAN-0130
CCTAGATTTAGTTAGGAAATAATCATGTCACATTTGAAGGTTATTGGTATGTGCGGTTAATTGAGCGCTTACGTATATATGGCAGTACAACCGCTTCTAGCGGTAAATGAGCACATCAAAAGCAACGATAAGAGTGAGAATGTTGTATAGAAAACTAAGGCCAAAAAGCCTTCGGTGAGCAAAGTATTATCTTGACTCACCGGGAGCGTCCATATATGGCCATGTATTTATGATAGGATTATGTCAAAAGGTGATCGGCGTTCAAGCTATAAACCTTGGAGATAATTAAAAATGTTTTATGTCCGGAATTTTATTGTTGGTGGTTATGCATATTATAGAAAAAAAGGATTTGGCCATTCTGGCTCTGTTTCTATGGTATTACTTTCATCATTAGGTTTTGTTTTTCTAATCTTGCATGGATTTTTAAACACTAATGGTTTTAGTTTTTTTTCAAGCTTTAAATGGTATGGGTATTTTTCTATTTTTATAATATGTGTTTTATGGCTATATATTAACTCTCTGCTTTGTAGAAGCTTAAAAGTGTATGAACTTGATTTTAAAACCAGTATAGACTCAAAAAAAATTAGGCTGTACAACTATGTGACATACTTTTTGATTACGATATTCATTTTTGTTCGAGTTTTTATTTAATAATTCGAGATACTTCAGAAAATGGGTGGCATAGTTTCATTTAGTTTCATTTCAGCATAGTTTTATTTCTTTCAGAAAGGCTTTCGAGAACAATGGTAATTAAGTTTAAAAGTAAAAAATAAAGAATGTTAAGCAGGAAATTAAAGCCTTAGATTGAAACTTGATTAGCAATAGACATTGTCACCTAAGAGTAGTGCTTTTTAGAATCCAGCCTATTTTTCACATTGCTGTTAATCACAGAGCTAAAAACTGCAGGCTATGTTGTTACTCTCAATGTTAGCCCGCAATTTTTAAACCATATATATACCCAAGACACATCAAAATACACAATCCTGCATTTCGGGATCGTTTGGTTATTATTAACAGTAAACCATACCGCCATCTATCAGTGGTGCTTGACCTGTCATGTAATCAGAGTCTGGACCGGCTAAATATGACACAAAGTTGGCGACATCCACAGGTGTTTGCGCACGACCAAGTGCAATGCCTTTGACGTATTTATTATACGTTTCACCTATTGGAGCCCCAGTAATTTCAGAAAAACGTTTATCAATCTCGACCCACATATCGGTTCCAACCACACCAGGGCAATAAGCATTTACTGTAATACCTGCGCTAGCATATTCCTGTGCTGCAGCCTGAGTTAACGCACGCACTGCAAATTTAGTCGCCGAATATGCGCCCAGTAAAGCAAACCCATTATGGCCAGCAATGGAAGAGGCACTTATAATTTTGCCTTTTTGCTTGCGTTCGATGAATTTCTTTGCAGCGGCTTGAATGCCCCAAAGAGTTCCGTCTACGTTGATCTTTTGGATTTTATCCATTTCTTCTTGAGTAATATCTGCTATGGCTTGAACTTGCGCAATACCTGCGTTATTCACCATAATATCGAATCCACCTAAGGTTTTCTCTGCATGGTCTATAGCGGCATAAACTTGTTTCCGGTCGCTTATATCAGCTTTAAAAGTCGTTGATTTTCGACCTAAGGCTTTGACCTCAAGAGATACCGCGAGCATTTTTTCTTCGTTTAGATCAACGATGGCAACATCTGCTCCATCTTTTGCTAAACGAAGTGCAATGGCACGTCCTATGCCCTGACCTGCACCAGTGACGAGCGCGACTTTTCCTTGTAATGACATATCTGACTCCTTTTTGATAATAGGATAAGGAAGACCTTTTTATAGCCTTCCAGATAACGATTGAATGATCAGTTTACAAGGACGTAGAACAATAAAATTAGATATAGATCAATTTGAGACAGCTTAATGGTTAAGAATTAAACATGTTTAATCTCTAAGAATGACCTTTCAATATTAGTGATAAATTTTTAGATATTATGTTAATTATTAGTTGTTTTATTCTATGTAAATATCTAGAGAAAATAGACGTAGACAGCCATAATCGGTTGTTTAGCTATTTAGTGATGTTCAGTTTGGAATTGTTTCATGCAGGGAAGGTCTGCTAACTTATTTCTGCCTAAAGTTGATTATGGATATGGCCTACGGCCACGACCTTATTGGCCGTAGGCCATACACCAAAGACTAACCAACTTGGGGCATAAATAGAAACGGGTTAGCTTGCCCAGACAATGATTTAATCAACAAGGCCAATCAAAGCCGTTAATGACACTTGATTAAGCCGGTTAATTCACTCAAGCAGTTGAATTTAATTATGTAAAGATATTTAATTTACCAGAATTGAATCCTATGCCTAGTTTCTATCATATTTTAATTAAATAAAATTACCTTATTGGACTATGGTTAATTGGTGGTAATACGAATGAAAAACATTTCATTTATTCATATCTAGTAGAAATGCTACTAGAAATAGTTAAGGATGATTCAATATGAACCCTTTTAACGTTCTACCAAAATTTATAGGCGTACTGCTATTTTCATTCACAGCGCTATGTGCTGCCGAAGAAGAGCCAGAAATGTATGTTTATTCAACCTATTTTAAATGCATACCTGAGCAAGAATCCGCTGTAGACGAGCTAGTTCAAAGAGCCTATGCCCCCATATATAATGATGGTGTTAACAATGGCACCATAGCGAGTTGGGGTTGGCTGAAGCATCATACCGGAGGCGAATGGCGTCGAATTTTATACCATTCAGCACCGAGTATAGATTCATTATTTGCTGCACAAGAGACGATGAACAAAAAATTTGAAGCTGTTTTGGGAAAAAATACTGATGCCCTTGGACGTGGTTGTCAATCTCATGAAGATTATATTTGGCAGTATGTGACCGGGAGTCGACCTACTTTGGGGGGCGAAACGCGTGGAAAAGTAAGCTTATCTGTTTACATGGAATGTAGTTTTTCGGGAGAAGAAAAAGCAGATGCTATTGTCAAAGAACATTTTGCTCCAGTATTCAATGCTCAAGTCGGTAAAGGAAAACTCACATCCTGGGGTTGGTTATCTCATGTCGTTGGCGGCAAATACCGTCGATTGCAAACGGCCACCGCAGATAACTATTCTGATTTATTAAAAGCAAAAAAAAATATCCTTGATACCCTTTATGATAAAGACAATAAACACAGTGCCGAATTTAGTGACATTTGCACTAGTCATCAAGATTATCTGTGGGATATAAAAACAGAATTATAATGAGATATCATTATTTATGAAGCCGAGAGTTATGAGGAAAATACCTATGAAACAGATAGTTATTAAGCCACCCATAATTATATAATCATTAACATCATGGCTTTCGTCATTCATTGCGATAGCCTTTTATGGCTATTCAAACGTACAAATTAAACGCTTTTTTGCTTCATTAATCTTGGGTGGCAATCTTGTGTTTTGTTAGTCATCATCTGGACCCATTGCTTCTTTTATTTCATCACTGCCGAACCCTTTACGGGATAAATAGGCATACGCTTTGGACTTTTCTTTATAGTTTGATAAGTCATAGCGCTTTTTCGCCAGCTCATTTTTACAGCTTTGATAAAAATCGACATCCTCTGTTAACGTTAATTGGTACACCGTATCTTCAAAGTCGCTCACATCAATCAGTCGCTGTTTTAGTTCTTGCAAGATGAGGGTTTTGCCTTTGCCTTTGTTAAATAGTTTGATTATTTCAGTGGTTAAGTCAACTTTGTCTGCTTTTATGGCTAATTTACTGCGCAGTGTTTCACGTTCTGGATGTTGTGCTAATGCGTGATCTATTTCGGCCCGAGAAAACCCTTTTGTGGTCATTTGGGTGTAGACTTTTTCTCTGCTGGTGCCATAAAAGTTAACAAATCGCCTTAGTAGCCTAGATGTGGCCATCGCAAAGGCATCGACTTTTTGCTCGTACATCACTTGCTCTATCGCGGTATCAATCACGGTAACGGGTACGCCGCGCAGTTGTAACTTACGTCTTATCGCGCTGGTACCGAGTTCATTTCTAAAGGCTAACTCGCAATAGCGTACCGCAAAGTCATTGTCATTTTTTAAATAACCGTTTTCTATGAGTTTGGCCAGTACGGTTTCAATCCATTGTTGATTTTCTGTTTTACGCTCAAGCTTAGTGCGAATTTCATTAATGGTAAAATCTTGTTGGCCAAGGTGCCAATAGGCGCTATTAAAAACGTTATCGATGGTTTTGGCTTGACGTAGAGGAGGGCGCTGCATAAAAATTGATCTTAAATTAAAAAATAACCAACAACAGTGTAGCAGCTCCCGGTGTTATTGAGTACGCGCTAGACGTATCCTTGTGCTTGAATACTATTTGAAAAAAGCCATATATGGCCTGATTAATGCCATTGAATTGATGGCCTATAGTGGATTTTTAAATATCAAAATGGTTTAAGTATTACTCGGGGGGAAAGCCCAAAGGCTAATAAGCTTTGGAGCATAAATTTGTTAGCGCCAAAGTTAAAAATTCAATAGTTCGCATTATTATAAGTATGGCTTCTTTGTTAAACACTAGGGGGCTCTTATAGTCGATTTGTTATTCGGTGGCCAAATTTACTATGCCACTTTACGTGAGCTTGATGCTCAACAACCCCTCAATATTTATAGTGAATGTATTTGTTTTCATTTATATGCCATTGAGTCAGTACTTCTTGAGCACAGCTACTGCTACTTAAATTATCACCCAAGATTAGTCAGTTTTTTTTAAAATGTATTATTAATGATGAATGCTTGGATTGTATTTTGTTAATTAGCTCGCATTTTTTCTAATGCGTTAACGTCTAGATCACACTCCCGCAACACCCATGTTGAACTTAGCTGTTTTTTATCACTTAATGCTATTAGATTTTTCTTATGTACTATTGAGCTTATCTAAGGTTTTATTATGATAAATACTATTAAAGCTAAATTAATCATATTAGTAGGTACTTTACTAATCCTTGTATCTAGCTTTTTTATCGTCAACATGTTCATGGTTGAACAGGCTGTTCTTAAAAAAGAAAAGCTTAATATCAATGATAAAGTCGAAAGTTTAGTAAAGGATAACCTTATCGGTCAGGTGGATACTCTTAGCCGTTCAGTCAATGATTTCTATCAACAGTCCAAAGTCGAAAATATTAGGCTGGGCCTGAGCGATGAGATTGTCATATTGCGTAATACCATTAATAACCTGTATGAAAATAATCTCACCGATGACCCCGATATGATGATCTATACCTTCATCAATGAATACCAATGGGGAAAGGGCCGTTATCTGTTTGCCTATGATGCAGATACCTTAACGAATGAAGCCGCTGGCAATGGCAGCGTTTCAATGGGAAATAGTCGTGATGCTATCGATGAAAAAGGCAACTATTACGCGAGGAATATTGTTGCCGCCGCCAAGGAAAACAAGATAGGTTTCACCAACTACTTCTTTTCAAACCCATCAACAGGACAGATCGAAGAAAAAATATCAGCTTCTTTCTATTTTGAACCGCTTAATTTAGTGATTGCTACAGGTGAGTACATCAGCACGCTAAAACAGGGGAATGTCACTGCTGCTCTACAAACTATAATGGCAGCAAAATATGGTAAAAATGGTAAATTTTGGGTGCAGGATCTAAACGGTAATATTCTGGCTCACTCGCAAACAGATCTTATTGGTACTCAGACAAACAACACCGCTAAAGTTAACCAAGTCTTAGAGGGAAAATCTGATGCCTTTGTTCTGCTCTCTGAGTTTTCTTCTTTAACGAATGTGAATAAAACCAAAATTTCATACGTCAGAAAGATCCTACCTCAATGGGGCTGGATTATAGGAACGGGAACCTACGAGTCTGATGTGACCTCGATTCAACAGGGCCTTACGGATGGTACTCGTGAGATATTCGACAACAAAATTTTCCAGAGTATTGCAGTGGCAAGCATCATTATCATCGTTGCACTCATTTTCTGTGTCTGGCTTATAAGCAAACTAATCACCGACATGGTGGTGTTAAAAACACGTATAGACACCTTATCCACTGGCGAAGCCGATCTCACCTCCCGATTGGAAATCATTAATCATGATGAGCTTGGAGATATAAGCCATTCAGTTAATAATTTTATTGGTTACCTTCAAACCATGATGCTTGATATATCCCGTTCATCCAAAGACATTACTGAAGGCATCACACAACTTAACCGTCAATCAGAAAGTAACAGCATTGCTCTGAACAACCACAGTTCAGAAACGAGTCTCGCAGCTACCGCAATCACTCAGATGAACAGCTCAGCAGAAGCGGTGGCTAACAGTGCAGCGCAAACTGCATCGAGCACCCAGCAAGCCAACGAAGAAGCTAAAGCCTCTAAAATCAACGTTGTTGATGCATCAAATAGCGTAATAGCCCTTGTAGAAGATATGAATGCGGCGACCAACAAGATTAATACCATGAGCGAGAATACCGACCAAATCGTATCGATTTTAAGCGTAATTAAGGGGATAGCTGATCAAACCAATCTGTTGGCACTCAACGCTGCAATTGAAGCCGCACGTGCAGGAGAACAAGGACGAGGCTTTGCCGTTGTCGCTGATGAAGTGCGCTCACTCGCCTCTCGTACCCAATCGAGTACAGCTCAAATTGACCAGATCTTAATAAGGTTACAAGATGACGCTTCGTCGGCAGTAAAGGTGATGATTGAGACTAAGCAGAGCTGTCAGAAGGTGGCAGATAACACCTTTAGAGTGACCTCTAACCTTGATTCAATGACAAGCTCTATCTTAAACATTAACGATTTAGGCGGTCAAATAGCCACTGCATCTGAGGAGCAAAGTGCAGTAACCAGTGAAATTAGTCGAAATATACACACCATCGAAACTATGGCGCTTGAGTTGTTACAAAATGGTAAGCAAACCGCAGTGAGTACTCAACACCTTTCGACTGCAAATGATCATCTCAATTTGTTAGTCAATAAGTTCAAATTAGCCTAAGAGCTGGTTTGGTGGGTATCGATAGCCCAATGTCTGTCAGTATTTCGATATTTTTTGTCTTGCTTAACATGGCGTTAGATCCGTGAATAATCGCTTCCGTATTTAGTTGCTTAAAACGCTTCAATACTTTCAACGCCACAGCGCTAAAGGGGTTATTCCACTCGCTTGGTTTGACTTGGGCTGGATCTACCGCAGTTGCTTTAATAACTCGATCTATCCCAACGTTAGCCCCCCTATTAGTTATCTGAAAATCACCTTGTTTTCTGGTAACATTCCCCATAGAGTGTCGGCCCAGAATCATAGCGATTCAGCACCATCAGTATTAAAAAATAACAATATAGGTAGCAGGTTTGGTAGATAAAATTGTATCAATAGTCGATTTCTTTCTCGAACACAAATTATTATTAACTGTTTTGATAGTAATGCTTATTTCAGTGATTAAGCGCTTTATCATTTCAAGTATTCGTGGTGATGTGGCTTTTCTTTCTGATGTGCAACGTAAATGGATGTCACGTACTAAAAATGGCACATTCATTTTAATACTGGTTATTTTGTTCATGCTTTGGCAATCCGAAGTCAGCAAGTTTGCTCTGTCAGTTACCGCTATTGCCATTGCTTTAGTGATAGCTTCAAAAGAGATTATTCTTTGCTTTACTGGCTCGATACAACGAGCTAGTTCTCGTTCGTTTGTGATAGGTGATTGGATTGAAGTTGGCAAAATATATGGTGAAGTGATTGAACACAACTTAATGGCCACAGTGATCCAAGAGATCGATCTGGATCAGGGTCAATACCATTACACAGGTAAAACCGCGACGTTGCCAAACAGTATGTTTTTTACCTATGCGGTCAAAAACCTCAACTTTATGAAACGCTACGTTTACCATAACATTACGATTACCGTGGTCGAGTTCGTTAATCTCTATAAGCTTTTTCCTGGGCTAACCCGTCAAATAGAAGATCACTGCGAAGACTTTATTGAAGTGGCCAAGCGCTACAACGGCGTTATAGAAAAACATGCAGGTGTCGATTTACCTGGCAGCGAACCGCATATCCATATCACTAGTGGCATAAATGGTGAGCAGAATGTTCATATAATGATTTTTTGCCCCACTGAACGCGCTATACAGTTAGAGCAGCTTATAAGAGAAGATTTTATGGTTGCTTACCACCAACAATTTGGCTAGTACTATTTAAAAAGGGTTGCCAGTAGACCGCAGCGTGTCCAATTGACCTAAGACCGAAAAATGGCCTGATTTTTTACGCCGTTCACTGCTCATTAATCAAATAGGACGTGCTAGGTTTACTGTTTATGAGTTTGTGTTCTTGGCCGACTACATTAGCCTCAGACATCACAAAGAGGCCAACGACTATTCAGCCTCAAGGTCTCTGGGTGACATGGAACAAGGTATATCCTTGATTGTCGATATAACGAGTGAGCTGTAACCAATGATGACTGGCCAAAATGGAACGGGAACCTGACGTGAACAAGACAGAACTGAAGACATGATGTAATACCATCTCACAAAAGTCCCCCATTTCTGCCGCTTAGGTTAAGCGGATTAAATCCTCAACATTTGAGCGGGGCATCTATTCGAATTCATTCGCTAATTGATATTTTGTAAACTCAGTAAAGCGGGTATTTCTGCTAAAAACACATTCACGGACTCTCTTTCACTCCGGCTGTCATAAATTGCGTAAATATCGGCTTGAATAGACTCTTTTAACGGAATAAAACACACATTGTGCCATTGATGTTGACGATAACTTTGAGGCACAATCGATACCATAGTGCTCGTCGCCACAACAGCCATTAACGTCGTAGGCTCAATAACTTCCTGAGTCACCTTAGGGTAAAAGCCGCTGGCTAAAAGTCGCTCAATAATCATATCGGTGGATGCAGAGTTAGTACGCTTCATAAACACAAACTCTTGATTAATAAGCTCATCCATACTGAGACTTTGTTTCATTTTCAATGCATGCTCATCCGACACCAAAACACACATGGGTTCTGCGTATAAAAGCCTTTCACTCAGTGGATAAATGTTACGGGTATCAGCGAATCGGGCTAATCCTATATCGATACGATGCTCGCTTAACGCTTGTTTCTGCATCTCTGGCGATAGCTCAATAAAATTAAAGGTATATTGCGGATAACGCTTTTTGAACTCTCTTAGAACTGTGCCGAAACCGGTCCAAAAGACCGAGCTCATTAACCCTATGTTGATTGTGTTATCTAACTCCCGCCCCGCCTTAGCCACCTTGTTTACCGAATCACGAAACATATCGAATAATAGTGCACACTCCTGTTTTAATATCAAACCCACTTCAGTGAGCTGAACATGGCGGGTCGTTCGCTCAAATAAGGTCACATCAAGCACCGACTCTAACGCTTTAATTTGAGCACTTAAGGGCGATGTTGAAATATTAAGTTGTTCTGCAGCTTGCCCAAAATGCATACATTGAGACACTGCATAAAAATAACGAAGCATTTTCAATGTTATACGACCATTTAGTACATTTTCATTAATATCCATTATCTGGTCCTCAATATTTGGCAATCATATTGTACTTAAAATCAGGATAATAGTGTTGAATTTAGTGATTAATTGAGAATAAAGCTTGGGGTAAATTAACCTTAAGATAATTAATCAGTAAGGAATAAACCATGAAGATCGATCCTGTAGACAATGCGCTAGCTACCATTTCAGATCGTAAACCACATTTTAGTCCCAAGGCTGCATTCATCTTAGGTTCCGGCTTGGGAAGCCTTGCCGACGAACTGGAAGACAAAGTTTGTATTGCCTATGAAGATCTTGATGGCTTCCCTGTCAGCACTGTCGAAGGTCACTCTGGCGAGTTAGTGCTGGGGCGAATGAATGGTATTGACGTTGTTTGCATGAAAGGCCGCGGCCATTACTACGAACACCAAAGCATGAAAGTCATGACCAATCCGGTGCGTACTTTTAAACGTTTAGGCTGCGAACTGCTCATTGTGACCAATGCTGCAGGGTCTTTACGCCCCGAGACTATTGACGTCGGATCCCTGGTTATCTTCAACGATCACATCAATACCATGCCAGGCACACCTATGACTGGTCGTAATGATGACACCTATGGCCCACGCTTTTTTAGCTTAGCGAATGCTTATGATAAATCCTTACGTATGCAAGCATTGGCGGTGGCAAAAAAAGAGGGTATTAATGCCACAGAAGGAGTTTTTGTCTCTTACAGTGGACCGAATTTCGAAACGGCTGCCGAAATCCGCATGATGCAGATAATAGGCGGAGACGTAGTCGGAATGTCTGTAGTACCTGAGGTTATATCAGCTGCTCACTGTAATCTCCCGGTACTGGCTATCTGTGCTATCACTAATATGGCAGAAGGCCTAGGAGATGTAGCCCTATCCCATGAACAAACACTGAAGTGTGCAAAGTTAGCGCAGAATGACTTTATCAATCTCATCAAAGCATTTATGGCAGAACATTTTTGATGTTATACCAAGAGGTCTAAAAAACATCTACTTAGTGCATTTTGACAAACTAATTCAACACGAATGAATAAAAGAATGGCGCTCCCTTCTGAAGTCATTCAACGCAGAAGTAGGCAGCCAAACATACTCCTCAAAGATGAGTGTTAGCAATGTTAACCCGCTTAAGCGAGGAGTAACGCTGTTTTCACTCGTTGCGAACAACATGGATAATGAAATTCCCCCATCCTCTTTTAATCGGCCTAACTATCGGCCTAACAATGGGCCACAGCGTGACTGTGACTGCCATATTAAATAATGCCATAAAGACGTTAAGTCCTGTACGACAGTTAATGTGATTACCGATCTTAATTGCAATGCCAACAAATCTTACTCACTTATGATTAGCGCAGTTGTTAACCTCGACCACAATAGCCGCTGATTGATGGGTGGGTGATAATTAGTTGTGCTGCCAGTGCTTTTCTATAAACTTTTGAACTAAACCACATAATCCCTCTCTACTGAAAAAAGTTACTGAAAAAAGTTACTGAAAAATGATCCGATACTAATACTTAAGTTGTACGAAAATAGATCACAACAACATAGGATATAGAATATATTATCTTAAGATCAGAGTAATGGGGGTCAGTATGTAGTTGTTGCTGAACTCATGCTGCGGAATAACTATTTATTTATAAACAAGGGTATAGGGGCCCTATGCCTTAATGGCCAATGCCTTAACATGAAATAGACTAATATCTATCAGATAGGAATGCACTCTGATAGACATTAATGGGGTGATATCATTTTATAATACCTAGCCAGATGAGCCTTTTCAGCTCATTTCTGGACATCAAGGTGTTAATGCTTAGTTTAAAAGCGATCGAGTCTTTATTATCTCTTCTTGTGGACAACACAAAAATTGCCACGTCTTGTGCGACATTTTGAGCATCTTTCACAATCAACAGGTGCTCTGTTGCCTTCTTTCCAGCGCTTAATTAAATGAGGTTCAGCAAGCAAAGGTCTTGAGATCGCAAAACATTGAATATTGGTTGTATTTGCAATCTCTTCTATCGCACTAATATCACTTAATCCACCAACGGTAATAATGGGTACATTAACTTCTGCGCTAATAACTTGCCCATATTCATGAAAATAGCCTTGTTGTTGAATGTTATATCCATCAAAAGATTCGCCAATCATGGTGCTTGCTTTGCCATGTATATTCCCTGAGATGATAATGGCATCAACCCCTATGGCGGCTAACTTTTTACAAATAATACGTGTTTCATCAAAGGTTAACCCACCATCAAAAAACTCCGATGCGGTCAATTTAACTAATATTGGATACTCATTACCCACAAGCTTTCTAATCTCAGCATAGATCTCTACTAATAATCTGATCCGATTGTCTAGGCTGCCACCATATTCATCTTGTCTTTGATTGTAATATGGGCTCAAGAACTGATTGATTAAATAGCTATGTGCAGCGTGTATTTCTACACCATCAAACCCTGATTGTTGGGCTCTTCTGCTTGCTTGAGCAAATGCCTTAATGATGTAATCTATTTCATCTTTAGTCATCGCTTTGCCTAATGTTTGTGTGCCTCTTTCACACACTTCACTCGGCGCATAGATCACCCTTTCACCTACATTGTGAGTGGTTTTTGTGCCACCGTAAGCAAGCTGCATCACTATTTTAGCATCATTGCGGTGGACTAACTCGGTGAGCTTTTTGTATTCATCGATAAAGGAATCATTGTACATTCCCATCATGCCGGCATTTGGCTTCTCTTCTTCTACAATATTGGCATAACCCGTTACAATTAGGCCGACTTCGCCTTTGGCAAGTTCTTCGTAGATAGCGTATAGCTTATCCGTCATATGGCCATCTTCTGTTGCCATATTTTCCCACGTAGCGCTTCTAATAAAGCGGTTTTTCAATCTCATTTTGCCAATACGAGTTTCTGTAAACAAAGTACTCAAGTCCAATCCTCTTAAAAATCGTTTTTAGTATTATTCATCAGCTTTATAAAGAACAAGATAAGAACAGCCATGCTTATTACATGGCTGTTCTTATCTTGAGTGTGTTTGGTATGTGCGATGAGCGATGGTAAATACTACCGATAATGTATATGAAAATCTTTAATCTGGATTAAGTTATTGTCATATACATCATGTAAAAAACGCTTCCAAAAGTCTGATTTATGTCATCCGAAAGAGTTCAGGAAGACTTATATCGCCAAAGCGTCTTAGGCTCAAGGTGACCACAAGGAATTTCAGGTCGTGTTGGTATCGGAGAAACGTGATTGTCGTGCGAAGCAGCATCTAGAGTGGTTAGGGCTGGAGCTTAGAGACCCCAGCAACCCGATTAGCTTTTCTCTACAACAACGGCAGTTCCATAAACTAAAAGTTCTGACATGCCAACTGCAATAGCGCTTGTCGTAAATCTTACGTTGACAACAGCATTAGCACCTTTGCTTTTTGCTTGTGTCATCATTCGTCTCAATGCTTCCTCTCTGGCCTCGATCAGCATTTCAGTATAACCAGCCACTTCACCACCAATGATGGTTTTGAGTCTCGCCATAATATCTCTACCGATATGTTTTGACTGAACCATGCTTCCGGTGACAAGGTTGATTGATTCAACAATTTTATAGCCAGAAATTTCGGGGGTGTTTGAGATGATCATCATATTTCCTTATACCTGATAAATAAAGCTAACACCGGGTTCTTCAATTAGGTGCCGTTGTTGGCTCGTTAATGCCTAGCGCAAAAAGGGTGAGATCTGTATCCAATCTGTAGCAAGCACTTGTCAGGTTTGGGATGCGTTTCTTTGTTTTACTAACCAGTATGATATGCCCAATGCAATTGTTACCAAAGCAAGACCTATGATGTGTTCTGAAGAAACAAGTTTAAGATCTAACACGATAACTTTCCGCGCTACAGCCATAAGAGCGGTGGCAATCACTAATTCTACTGGGATAATATTTGACCCAAGGTATAAACGAATATTAATAAAGATTTCAACGGCTATGAGCACAAGCATAAAAGCGCCAAAAGTCTCAAGAATATCTTCAGCATCGAGGAGAAAATACGGGGGTACTATCACTTTGCTATAGATAACATAGACAACGTCTGCAACGCTCCAAAAAATGACTAATACCATCAACACGGCAAGTATTCTTATCGCAAATCGGATCGTGCGATGCAGTACTTTTAATAATTGATCAGAATGATCTTGTGGTAACTCTTCATGTTTCATAAATTTTCCCAAGATAGATATTATCAGTAAACGATAAGAGAGCTAAAAAACCTAACGTTTAGCACCGCGACAAATGATAGCGTCAGTTGCTGCTTTTGGTTAGGTGATTATTTTGTGAATTCCGTACCCAGTCATTTCCCTGTAGATAAGCCGATTGAACAAGAGCAACCTGCGACATTATTGACTACTATTACTCAGCACATTATTGGTAGAACGGGTAAAATTTGTATATGCACTGGTGTTTGGTACTGAAGGATTTTTAGCAACCCACAACACTTGTCCATGACGATTAATGCATATTAACTGTTGAGCTGGCATATTGTTCGGGAACACTATGTAATCAAAAATGTCGACAATATTATTTTCAGCTTCCGATACCAATAAAACTGCGTAAGGCAATTCAAACACTTCAATAACAACCGTTTTTGTGTTGTTAACGATTTCAATTACTTATAGCATCTAAGGCTTATTGCACGGCTTGCCTGATAATATCCGACATGTAAGTTATTGATTTATATCATCCTATCTTAGCTTCAATTACCTGCAATCAGTTCACCTTGATGTCGTAGTCGTTTAGGCATACATTTTTTGTGTACGTCCAACTAAGCTTTTGAACTACATAAGACAGCCATTAAACGTTAATAGATTGTAAATATCAAGAGTGATATCCGTAAGGTATTAATATCTAAAGTCATATCACATGTATAAAAAAGGCTTAGGTCAAATTACTTGTCCTAAGCCTTTGGTTATCGGTTATTGATGTTGGCGGTAGCGATAAAAGCTTACATGGCGATGGTGACTTTATTGAGCCACGCTAGCGCGTCGCCTTGCATCAGTGGTGCTAAGGTATTACGTACTTTTTGCTGATATTGATTAAACCAATTCACTTCAAATTCAGTTAATAACGACTTATCGACTAAACGTGCATCCATTGGAATATGGGTTAATACGTCAAACTCGTACATTTCACGCTCTGCACCGGCTAGGGCTTGGCAATGCTGCACGGTGACGAGGTTTTCGATGCGAATACCAAAACCATCGGCGCGGTAATAACCTGGTTCATTCGACAATACCATTCTCGGCAGTAAAGCCACGGCGTTGACGTTTTTACCAATGCGCTGTGGGCCTTCATGAACACTTAAAAAGTGACCGACACCATGGCCTGTACCATGGTCATAATCAAAACCGTGTTGCCATAAATGCTGGCGTGCAAAGGCATCAAGCTGCTGACCCGACGTGCCTTTAGGGAAGCGGGCCGTATCTAAGGCAATATGGCCTTTTAATACTAATGTGACCATTTTTCTCTGCTCATCTGTCACCTTGCCAATGGCGATGGTGCGGGTGACATCGGTAGTACCGTCAAGGTACTGGGCGCCAGAATCGACCAAGTAAATGCTGTCCATGGTCATGGTGCTTGGGGTGCCATTATTGTGGTTGTAATGGCACATGGCGGCATTGGCGCCAGTGGCTGAAATAGTGTCAAAGCTTGGCTCACGGTACAGCGGGTCTTGCAATCTAAAGCTTTCTAACTTGTCAGCCAGTTGTGCTTCATCATGCATAATGTGTTGTGCAACTTGATTGTCTAACCAAGCTAAAAAGCAGCTTACGGCTGCGCCATCACGAATATGACTCGCCCGCATACCGGCTAATTCGGCAGCATTTTTTTGTGCTTTAGGTAATGCAACAGGATCAAGTCCTGCAATCAGCTTAGCACCGACTTTTTGTGCCAGTAACTGCGAGTATGCGTTGGCAGAATGTGGGTCGGCTAATAGCTTCACCCCATTCATTTGGGCTAATACCCTTGCCAGTTCCGCTTCATCTTTAAAACTAACACCTGCACCTACGTGATCTTCAATGTTTTGCGGTACTTTGGCTAAATCGGTAAAAAAGGTCATGTCGCCATTGGCTGATAATAACCCGCAGCCAAGGATCACTGGGAAGCGGGGCACGTCGTTACCACGGATATTGAGTAACCAACAACATGAATCTAATGCCGCGATAAGGGCGACATCTGCGCCTTGTTTTTTCACCAGCTGGCCAATTTGTTGGCGCTTCTCGATGCTATTGCGTCCAGCGCCTTGATGACTAAATAAAGTCATGATGGATGCTGATAACGCCGGGCGATCTAACCAACTCACATCAATCGGATTGTCATCAACTTCAACTAAATTAATGTGGGCTTTATCAAATTGCGCTTTGGTTTGTTGATACCAAGCCAGCGTATGTAAGCGACTGTCGATGCCGACGCTAGCGCCAGCAGGTAAGGTGTCGATTAACCAGTCAATTTTGGGATCGTCATGCAGGCTTAAATACTCAAATAGGTTGCCATCCACTTGTTGGCGTACTTGCACAGTGTAACGTCCGTCGGTAAATATTGCCGCGCGGTCTTTTAGCACTATGGCCATGCCTGCAGAACCGGTAAAGCCAGTGGCCCACTGTAAGCGCTCATTACGTGCAGGCACGTATTCTCCTAAATACTCGTCGGCGCGGGGAATAATAAAGGCATCGATTTGATTAACTTCAAGCTGCTGACGAATGGCGCTAAGGCGCTTAGCAATGATATTGGTCATGGTTTCTCCGTTGGAGGCGGCTGATGAACTCAGCTCTGTAGAATGAATAACGATTATCGCAAGTGTGGCAGTAAACTGGCAAGTGAAGTCGCCGACATTATGTTTAGCTAGCAGACTAAAATTGTAACCTTATATTGTATAAGATGGTAACAAAACGATGCAGACGGTATCGTTGGCTATGTTGATTATCTGGCATATTTAAATAAGGTAAGACGATACGTTATAAGCAATCTACTGTTAATCTGGTAACAAAAACGATAACAAAAACGATAACAAAAACGAAAACAATAACCAAAGGAAATCCTATGACAATGGGTGTCGGCGGCGCAAGCCCACAACAAGCATTAGCCACATTAGCCAATATGACCGATGGCATGGCGGCGATAAGTGATGATGAGTTTACCCAACGTATTCAATATGCTCAGCGATTAATGACACAGCATGGCTTGGATGCTATTTATGTTAATGCGGGCACTAATTTGTACTATTTTACCGGTACATCGTGGTTTGCGAGTGAGCGTATGGTGGGAGCGATTATTCCAGCCGTTGGTGAGGTGCAGTATATTGCCCCCGCTTTTGAACTCGATACCTTACAGGGGTACATGATCATTAAAGGTCGAGTAAATACTTGGCATGAAGATGAAAGCCCATTCCAGCTATTTGCCGATGTGTTAGTTAACATGGGCATTAACCAAGCAAAAATCGGTATTGATGAGTCAACCGCCTTTTTTATTAGCGATGGCATGGCTCAAGCTGCGCCTCAGCAACGGTTTGTGAGTGCAACAAGTGTGACGGCGGGTTGTCGGATGATTAAGTCGGTTGCTGAAATTGCCTTAATGCAGCGGGCTAAGGACATGACCCTTGAAGTGCATAAAGCGACGGCCAGTATATTACGTGAGGGCATCACCACCGCTGAAGTTGAAGACTTTATTAATCAAGCTCATTATGCTGTGGGTGCCGTAAAAGGCTCGTATTTTTGCATCGTATTATTCGGTGAAGATACCGCTTATCCCCATGGGGTTAAATCGCCTAAGGCGCTAGCATTAAATGACACTGTATTAATTGATACGGGTTGCCAGTTACAGGGTTATAACTCTGATATTACTCGCACTTATGTGTTTGGTGAAGCCAATGATCGCCAACGTCAATTATGGCAACTTGAGCAAGATGCGCAAATTGCGGCATTTGATGCGGCGCAAATTGGCACATCTTGTAGCGATGTGGACGCAGCCGCTCGTACAGTGCTAGAAGCGGCTGGCTTTGGTCCAGATTATAAGCTGCCGGGTTTACCTCATCGTACCGGCCATGGCATAGGTTTAGACATTCATGAATGGCCATACTTGGTTCGCAATGATATTACGCCGTTAGCCGTTGGCATGTGTTTTAGCAACGAGCCAATGATATGTGTGCCAGGCGAGTTTGGTATCCGTCATGAAGATCATTTCTACATGACAGCCCAAGGGCCAAAATGGTTTACAGCGCCCGCAAAATCGATTGACGATCCGTTTTACCTAGCATGATAGTCAAATGGTGATGGGGTAAAGACTCATTTGCCAATAACCAAGAGCCAATAGCAAAAAGCCTCCACAAGGAGGCTTTTTCATTTTCAGATTAAACTGATATTCATTGCTGATTAGTTAATCTCAAATAACTCGACATCGAAAATGAGCACTGCGCCACCTTCAATTTTTCCAGTGGAGCGATTACCGTAAGCCAATTGGCTTGGAATATAAAAACGGAATTTGTCGCCAATACTCATTAATTGTACGCCTTCAGTCCAACCTTTAATCACTTGATTTAAACCAAAGCTGATGGTTTCGCCGCGATCGACAGAGCTGTCAAATACAGTGCCATCGATTAGCGTACCGTGATAATGCACGGTCACTTTACTTTTTGCGCTTGGATGATCAGTGTTTTCGCTTTTAACGAGCACTTCATATTGTAAGCCAGATAAGGTTTGCGTGACGCCTTCGCGTTGGGCATTTTCAGCTAAAAAAATCTTACCTTTCTCAATATTCTCTTTGGCGGCTTTTTGATTGTTCGATTGAGTGAAAAAATAAAAAATAACGCCCGCAATGACCACAATGGCCAAAATCATACGCATAGTTGCTCTCGAATGGTTAGTAATTGGGCGACTAGTTTAGCGTAAAAAGTGATGGGCTAATACTTATCACCTCGTTTAAAGAGATAATTGAACCAATAAGTTAATTAACGATACCCATCAAATAGCGGCTGCCATTGCTGGTAACACAATAAACTAACCCCGACTGAGTTGAGTACTATGCAACACCACAATAGCCGTTTAAAAGATGATTTTTGGGTTTTATGGCGTAAGTGATACTGGCCAAGTAGTGCTGCCGGCCAGCCTCCAATCAAAGCAAAAAATTGTAAGGTGCTTTCTTTTATGCGCCACTGGCCCTGCTTAGCGGCCGATTTGTCACGGTAATACAAACCAAATGTGATCACATTAATTAATCCATAAATACCTGCCAACCAGGGTTGGACGGCGCCAAAAATGGCGCCGATTAACAGCAACATCAACCAAGCAAATTTATTCATTCTAATATCAGTCCAGGGGGATTAATTCAGTCTAGGTAGCTTATTTCAAATTCAACCAAAGGGGCATTATCTTGCTCCGATTCAAATATGGCTTCAATAGTGTAATTATCCCCATCGATATTGACCGAATCATAGTTGTCTTCTGCATCGGGATAATGCGCCATAAATTCACTTTTAGTTTGCGGTAAATTTAGCGCTACTGCTGCTTGGGCAAATGTGCCTTGGGTATATTTTTCTGTCGTTAGGGCTGATGTGAGTTTGACTCGAGTGATCACTTCATTGGCTTGTTTGACCAAGATAAAACTCGATAACATAAACCACTGTTTATCTTGGGTTAGGTTAAAGCTGTTTTGCTGATTGTTATTGATATAACGCGCTGCAGAGCGGTCTGCTAAGGTGGCATTTTTACCGCTTACCACATTGGAAAAACCTTGAGTATCGATAGGGCTGAACTGAAGTTGAGCAATCGGTTGAGTGAAATGATTACTATGGAGAGTAAATTGAGTCAATTCAGTGTTAACGGGTTTTGTTGCATTGGGTTTGTAGTCAGCAAAATCCATTATTAAGGTGTTGTTTTGATGCTTAATGGCGTATTGATGCGAATTGATTTTTACCGCTTTGTGATCGCTCTGGGTTAACACATCGGCTAATTCATCTCTTATATTAATCTTGCCGAACAAGGTCCAAGGATTATCGTCGAAATTATCATTGAAACTGATCCAATTTTTACCATATGCGCTCAGTAGCGCGGTCGTTGAACTGGCAAATTCCACTTTATCATTAATCAAAATAAACCACAGATTACGGCCATATAACCAAGCTGACTGATTTTTTTCAAGCGACAGCTGTACACTTGCCGGACCAAGAGTGCTAAACAGTACTTGGCTTGATGCGCTCATGGGAATACCGTAAATATGTGTGAATGACACATCGGCTTGGGGCTTTTTAACCGCTTTTGCCAGAGAGGCTAACGATTCTTCTGCTGTTTCGCTAACTTGCCAGTTGAAGGTCGTCACCGTCAGCTTTTTACCTAAGTGATTATAGGGCGTTGGTGTGGCAGATAATGATCGATCATCAGTACAAAACGTGACTAAGTCGGCTTGGTATTCAATTACCCTTTTGTAGTCACTGGTGTGACTGCTTTTAGTGATAGTGGTTTTATTCAACGCCATCAACATGATGGCGTCAGCATGTTGTTGTTTTGCTGCTCGCTGCAATTTGAACATACTGGTGTCGAACATACTCAGTTCTATTTGTTGATCGGTTTGGCTTTGAAAATCCTCAGTCAGATAAACGTCTCTTACTGCAAGCTGATTGATAATGGTTGGGCTGCAATTAGGCTTAAAATCTAAAATAGGCGGTAATGTCTCTGCGGCAATGGCACTCATACTGATGAGATTAATCAATATGGCACAGTATTTTAGTTGCATGTATTCTTCCTTGAGTGGTTATGATCCTAAGCTGAGATTGATTAACTTGTGCGGGAGACTAAGACGCGCCAAAGTTTTTCTAACGGACCTTGATTGAATTTGCGTAAATAGACATCGGCTAATAGCAACTGTAACACACTGTAAATAATGGCAATGGAGAGATAACCTATCCTGTCTAGTGAGTACAACCAGTCTGGTGCAATATAACGTAATAATAAAATACCAACAATAGACTGGAGAATGTACAAACTAAATGCCATTCGGCCGGCATTTTGCAGAAGTGTTAGTCTGTGGGGGGCATTTTGACAAAATTTAACAATAATATGGATATAAATTAATGCCGTCGCAATAGCGCTGAACCATAATAATAGGTCTGACATCGCTTCCCACCTCGGATTGCCGCTGAGACTGAATAGCGAATCTAATGATGACAATATGATGGCCCAAAATACGCATTGCCACAGGGTTTTTTTCTCTAATCCATTGGTAAAAATGTTGCGTTTATATAATGCCATCCCCAATAACATTAGACCTGCGATATACCACATTAGGGTTAACGGAATAACCGCTAACATGTAAGCCAACATGGTTAAATGCAGAGTGAGTTGTTGCTTGTAGCTGCCTGTCCAAGCTGACAGTTGCTCGATGAAAAATGCTGAGTCGCGTATATAAACGTGCTCGTCAGGCATAAGTGAAATGAGCGCAATGGGGATCAATGATAACAAGATAAACCCTCTGGCTTTGCGCAGTAGCTCATCAGCATTGAGATTGATGTAGCGAAAAGCCAATAACCCACTCACGCCATAAGACAATAATATATCTCCTGGGAAGATAACAATAGCGTGGATTACCCCAAAGACGATTAACCAATATAAGCGGGATTTTATCTGATTATTTTGGGATGGTGCCGCGACGGCAGATACCGGTCTCGCTTGCTGGCGTTGATATTGGATTAATAATCCCACCCCAAAAAGCATGGCGAATAGGCTAAAGAAGCGTCCTTCTAAAAAAAAGTTGCTGAAAATGAGTATGGCTATATCTGTTGTAGGTTGAATTTCATGAGGAGCATAGCCCAAAAAGCTATTGCCCATAAAATAGATATTAAGGAAGAAAATACCTAATACGCCAACACCTCTGATTGCATCAAGATTGGCTAAACGTATTGATTGAATGGGAGAACCATGCTTATTCATGTTAGTTGTACTTAATCTCTGAATTCCTCTTACTATTAGCTGTTTATAAGCCCTCTTTATTAAATAAAGATGCGCGACTAGAGATTAACAGCCAAACCTTGTAATGCCGCTAGAAAATATTGTTAAGTAGGGCAAAGCATCATAAAAAAACCAAACGACCCGCTTTAATGCCGATCCCTTGGTTTTTTTACAATAGAGATATTTATTGGGTGGTTTGCACTTCAAGGAACGGGATTGTACCTGTCGGCAACATGGTGGTCGGCAATTTTCCATCCCAGCGTTCAGCTTTAGTCAATTCAACTAAATTTTGATTTTGCGCTAGCGCTTCTGCACGAATTTTAATGGCTGATGCTTCTGCGTTACCTTTAATTCGGATACTTTCTGCTTCGGCAATGGCACGGGCCAGTTGCGAGTCTGCTTCAGCTTGCGCTTGAGTCACGGCAATTTGGGCACTCACGCGCTCTTTTTTAAGATTTTGTAATTGGGTTTGCACTTCTACTTCTGCGCGCATTCTGTCTTCTACCGATTTTTCGTAAGCATTGCTAAAGTCGATATTTTCAATTTGCACTGAGTTAATGGTCGCCGGGCCTTTAATCGATTGAGTAATGGCTTCGGTGACATCAATACCAAACTTGATCCGTTCTTGAACCGCAGAAATAGCGGTATATTTACCAAAAATATTCTCAATTTGAGTCGGCACTTGGCGGTCAAGTAAGCGCGATACCATTAAGTCTATGCTTTTAAATTTTGCATACACTTCTTCAACACGATCTGGCGGTATGCTGAATGTCACTGAGGCGCGTAAAGTTGCGGGTTGTTGATCGCGGCTATAAGCCTGTAAACCTTGGTAATTTGCTGTGTGAGTTTGAGTTGAAATTTTAACCACGGTATCCATAAGCGGAATTTTAAACCCAAGCCCTGGTTCTGCAGTATCGATAATTTTACCGTTACGTAGCACGACGCCACGTTCGCCCTGATCAACGGTATACCAGCTGCCATATAAGCTGATAAGCATTATTAGCAAAATAGCGATCGGAATAATTTTTCCTAGATGATTTTTGTTGGCTTGCGCCAGATCATTCTTTAACATTATGCTTCCCTAGCAAAAGTGAATAAGGTGATTAATTTACTTCGTTATTTTTTGAGGTTTCTCTGAAATCCATAGCTTAATATGCCCTTGGACTACCACAACACCATTAGTATCATAGGCCTTTACGTCAACTAACATATCACCCACTTGCCATTGTTCTGATTTTACCTGTGCAACACATAAAATGTCGCTACCCGCTTTTGCGGTGTAATCAACGCTCATGCCCTTTGGGATCCAACGTAAATGAGCCGGGATCGATGCTTCTGCCATCGTGCCCATGGCCATTTCTAAGCCATTACAAATGGCTATTACATGCACGGTACCAATATGATTTTGGACTTTTTTGCGTTTTTTTATTAAACATTCGCAGCGGTTAACGCGTAAATCGCTTATGTAAGGGTGTACTGTGCCAAAATAGGGCGCCATCCGAGACACCATTTTAGAGAAAATATGCTTACCCAATGGATAAGCAGTGACTTTGTGGTATAGCGACATGACTTTATTGGGTTTTGTGTGGGTCATAAATAAACTTTACTCGTTATTTTATCGGATGAGGTTAACATTGTTGTAACCTGTGGAAAAGCCCCGATCAATATTTTCCATCGCTCATTACACAGGGCACAGGTATAATTTACCGGTGTAGACACATTGAAGGATGAATTTTGAAAACTGACTCACTGTTATTGAATTATTTCAAAGGTATGGCCATGGGCGCTGCAGATGTTGTGCCGGGCGTATCGGGTGGCACTATCGCATTTATTAGCGGTATTTTAGATCCATTATTGGATGGCATTCGCAAGATTAACTTGTCTTTAGTAGGGATTATCAAACACAAAGGGATTAAAGCTGCTTTTTTACATATTAATGGTCCTTTTTTGCTGTGCGTGTTCGGCGGGATTTTAACCAGTATTTTTACCTTAGCTAAGCTAATTTCTTGGTTGTTGGTGACACATCCTATACCTGTGTGGTCGTTCTTTTTGGGCTTGATTCTGTTTTCCGTGGTTCACATGCTTAAACAAGTGAATAAATTCAGTGCTATTCGGGTTGCCATGTTTATTGTCGGCGTCGCCTTTGCGTGGGCCATTACCGTGTTGCACCCCATTGAATTGCAAGTGAGTTACCTTAACTTCTTTTTCTGTGGTGCGATTGCTATCTGCGCCATGATATTACCCGGTATTTCAGGCAGTTTTATTTTACTGCTTTTAGGGATGTACCCCGCGGTGTTAGCGGCGGCTAAAGGATTTGATATTGTGTATTTGGCCTGTTTTGCTATTGGGGCTGTGGTTGGATTATTAAGTTTTAGTCACGTGTTATCGGCATTGTTACGTAAATTCCATGATGCAACATTATTGTTTTTAACCGGATTAATGCTGGGGACATTAGGTAAGATTTGGCCTTGGAAACAAGTAATTAGCTGGCGCGAGAATTCTAAAGGCGAGTTAGTGCCATTGGTAGAGCAAAATCTATCCCCATTTCAATTTGAGCAAATCACCGGTGAGTCATCGCAACTGTTTGTGGCGATTGTGTGTGTGTTTGTGGGCATTGGTCTGGTATGGGGGGTAGAGCGTCTAGGGGCGAAAGCTCAGGCTTAATATGCACGATATGTCAATCGATCCCTATAAAGCAGAACTCGCGTTCTGCTTTATTTTTATGGCAAATATGCAGACTATGATTGCAAATACAGCCAATATGCTTGAATAATACAATAATGAACTTAATTGGTGTATTACGCGTATTTTTTTAGCATATTGTATGGGTAAAGATAACCTCATTTTTCATCCCGCTTAGGGATATTACGGCCGCCACAGGAGTGCATAACATGCCAGATACCGATTCATTTGTGCCACAAAAAATCCAAATTGGGATCAGCAGCTGCTTGCTGGGTAATCAAGTCCGTTTTGATGGTGGACACAAAAATTCTTATTACTGTAAACAAGAAATTGAACCGTTTTTTGAATACATCACAGTCTGTCCTGAGATGGCCATTGGCATGGGCACACCGCGTAAAAGTATTCGCCAAGTGCGAGACGGCGATGTGGTGCATATTCGCAGTGCTGATGGATCGCTCGATGTGACTGACAAGCTTAATGAGTATTCCCAAGCCAAAGTGGAAGAACTAGATTACTTGGGCGGTTATATTTTATGTGCAAAATCACCAACATGTGGCATGGAAAGGGTTACCGAGTACAAAATTGGTACCAATCATGGCACTAAAACCGGTGTGGGTGTTTTTGCAAAAAAATTAATGGAACGCTACCCATTTCTGCCTGTAGAAGAAGAAGGGCGTTTACATGACTTGCCATTAAGAGAAAACTTTTTTACCCGCGTATTTGCTTATAACGATTGGAAGAAAATGACTCAATCGGGTCTCACTAAACACAAGCTAATGCAGTTTCATTCGCGTTATAAGTATTTATTAATGGCCCACAGTCCACAGTGGTACAGAGATTTAGGGCCTATATTGGCCGATATTCAAGATGTGGAGCAAACCGCACAACAATATTTTGAAGGCTTTATGACGGCACTCAAAATTATTGCTACCCGCAAAAATCACACCAGTACTTTGCAGCACATTCAAGGCTATTTTAAGAAACAGCTCAATGCGAGACAAAAAGAAGAGTTGAGCGAATCGATTTTAAAATATCGCCAAGGGCTATTGCCTTTGTTAGTGCCTATTACCTTGATTAATCATTACGTACGCGAATTTCCCACCGCGTACATTGAAGAGCAAGTGTATTTAAATCCGCACCCAGAAGCGCTAAAGCTTCGCTATGCCTATTAGGTTGCCGGTAATATGAGTAACGTAAATAGCTTAATGTGGTTTAGGCAAGACTTGCGGGTTGGCGATAATCCAGCCCTTGTGGCAGCGTGTCAATTTGCCCAACAACATCAAGGCAAGGTTCGGGCTGTGTATATTGTTACTCCGTCGCAATGGGCGCAGCATGATGTGGCGCCAATACAAATTGATTTTATCCAGCGTCATGTCAATCTATTAGCACAGTCGCTTGCTGCCTTAGGCATATCATTGGATGTGCTGCATCTTGAGTGGTTTAGCGATACCCAGACCGCTTTAAATGATTACTTACAACAACATAATATTGATGCTGTTTTCGCTGGTAACGAGCCGGAAATTAACGAACGTCGCCGTGATAGCGCATTAATTGGCCAGGGGTTGCCACTGACGTTAATCGATCAAGACTGCGTATTTGCAGCCGGACAAGTGCAAAATTTGTCCGGTGATATGTACAAGGTGTTTACCCCATTTGCTAAAAAATGGAAAAGTATTGCCAGTCAAAAAGCGATAGTGCCTTTAGCCGCGCCAGCACCTGTTGCTGCAGCGCTGGCATTGCCAGCGGCTATCGAATTTAATTGCCCAACACACAGCAGCGATCAATGGGCTGCAGGAGAGGGCGTTGCAAAGCGAATACTGGATCAATTTTTAGCAAGCCAAGTAGAAGATTATCAAGCCGAAAGAGATTTTCCTGCCCTAGAAGGTACTAGCCGCTTATCACCCTTTTTAGCCATCGGAGTAATGAGTTCGCGTCAATGTGTAGCGGCAATTTTAGCGCGTTACCCCCAAGCGTTAGTGGATGATACTTGCCTTGCTAAAACATGGCTCAATGAACTGATTTGGCGTGAATTTTATCATCATTTGCTGGTGGCATTTCCACGTTTATCCATGAACCATAACTTTAATGAACTGGGTAAGGCGATTGCGTGGCGCAATAATCCTGATGAGTTTACTGCCTGGTGTGACGGGCAAACGGGCTACCCGATTGTAGACGCAGCCATGCGCCAACTAAACCAAACGGGCTGGATGCATAATCGCTTGCGTATGGTAGTAGCCAGTTTTTTAACCAAGCATTTATTGATCGATTGGCGTTGGGGCGAACGTTATTTTAGGCAAAAACTGATTGATGGTGATTTAGCCGCTAACAATGGCGGCTGGCAGTGGTCTGCAGGCACAGGCTGCGATGCGCAACCTTATTTTCGAGTGTTTAATCCGATGACTCAAAGCAGCAAATTTGATCCAGATGCCAGTTTTATAAAGCGTTATGTTAGTGAGGTATCAGGTTGGTCTTTGGCTGATATTCATCAACCTAAATCTATTAATGTTAATGATCTGTTTGCACAACGACAAGATGACCGATACCCAGAGCCTATTGTCGAACACAAGATGGCGCGACTTCGGGCGATAGAGGTGTTAAGTGCGCTAAAGCGTGGTTAAGCCTTTTTATTAACAACCAAGACCAATTGTTCAGTTAACTTAGTTTGACTGCCTTGATTCGATACATCAGCAAAATCACGGTAAGGCCGCTATTATCTTTTAGGATAATAGCGGTTTTTTTTTGCGTTAGATCACACTATGAGCTTGGCTCAATAGCGAATATGTGAGTATTGATTGAAGCCGATCGATTAACAGCATAGAATAGCGCAATTAAAGATTCATATATTATACATGTTTAAATCTTGTTGATGTTAACCCACTAAGTGAGTGTACTGCTTATGCTGAATATTGATGATCCCGCTAAAATTGATAACACGCCTGCAATATGGCGTTTGGGCTTTAGGCCGTTTTTTCTTGGCGGCGCAATTCTCGCAGCCTTATACATTCCGCTTTGGCTAATGGGTTGGTTCACACCACAATATAGTTTATTTAGCACTGAGTTTTGGACAAATGTGGTGCCGCTATGGTGGCATCCTCATGAAATGTTATTTGGCTTTGCGATGGCCATAGTGTGTGGTTTTCTGCTCACGGCAGTGCAAGCGTGGACCAATCAACCCACCATCACGGGTCGCGCATTAATGGTTACGTTTGGCTGTTGGCTCATTGCTCGCTTGATGTTGCTATTACCGATGAACATTCCGTTGGTATTACCGGCAATATTTGACAGCTTATTTTTAGGTTTGAGCGCTTATGCATTATGGCGCTGTATTTATCCAGTCAAACAATGGCGCAATATTGGTTTTCCCATCATGCTCATCGTTGCATTGCTGGTGAATTTAGCCAGTTATTATGCGTTGTCGGAACGTGATTTTTCGTTATCGACTCAGTTATGGCAAGGGATGATTTGGTGGTTCGCGATGGTGATCACCATAGTGGGTGGACGGGTGATCCCATTTTTTACCGCAATGAAAATTAAACAACCCAAGCCCGATCCCATTAATGCGCTAGAGAATACGTTAATATTTGTAATGGGTTTACTGTTTGTTCAAGCGATAAGCCATTGGTTGCCTAAGGGTGTTGAACAGATACTGCTTGCTGTTGCGGGCATATTACATTTACTTCGAGTTGCTCGCTGGCAAGCCCATAAAACCTTAAAAGAACCGATGTTGTGGTCGTTACATATTTCTTATTTATCGTTGCCGCTGACACTGTTATTAATGGCAATCAATATCGACAACGAATATGCCTATCGCACCTTGCTACATCTGTTTGCCATTGGTGGAATTGCATCATTGTGTTTATCAATGATTTCACGGGTTTCTCTCGGGCACACGAGTCGTAATATATACCAAGGCCCAAACATGACGTTGGCATTTTTATCTGTGCCTCTCGCTGCCGTGTTACGTGCAGGAATGCCGCTATTGATGCCTGAATATACCCAAGTCTGGTTGTGGGCTGCAGGCGCGTGTTGGTTTATTGGTTTTGGTTCGTTTGTGTGGTTTTATGCGCCAATTTTAATGCGTCCGCGTCTTGATGGTCGTCCAGGCTAGTTTGAGCGCAATTTAAATAAATTTATCCAAGCAACGAATTTGGTAAACGTTAACTAAAGCAGTTAACTAAAGCCGTTAATAAACGTAATGTTACAGACTTACGGTTCTATCTAGTAATTTTAATTAAGCGATTAACAGAGAAAGGTTAGCAATATGATGGTTCAACTTGTCGACGTGGTAATGAAAGCAACGCGGCCGATGCGAAGTAAGGTAGGGTTAAGCATCGTTATTTCCGCACTCGCGCTGCTGAGTCTGACATCTTGGTCGCTTAAAAGTGCTGAAGTGGATCCCAATCAACTTAAATTTCCACAACAATATGATTCTTGGCAAGCGACAGAAGAACAAACCGAACGAGACGATATATTGGCGCAATATCCTGCCAATATCATTTTGTGGGCGGGTTCGTCATTTGCCAAAGAATACCATAGCCCTCGTGGTCATCAATTTGCTGTGGCTGACGTGACACATACTTTGCGCACTGGTGTTGCAATAGCTGAAGGTGACAAAGGCTTATCTGCCAGTTGCTGGACCTGTAAAACACCCGATGCACCAAGATTGATCAAAGAAATGGGTATTCAAGGTTTTTCAGGTGCCAATTTTGTCGATTTAGGCCGTGAAATCAAATCTGTTGTCTATTGCAGCGATTGTCATGTTGATGGCAGCGCTGAACTGGCATTGCCTCGCCCTCATGCTCAAAATGCGATGGCTAAAATTAAATTACCGTTTGATCAACAAGACCGTAGCATGCAAGGGGCACAGGTTTGTGGTCAATGTCATGTGAGTTATTATTTCCAGCCTGAAAATAATAACAAAGTTAATATTCCATGGATTTTCGGCAGCACTGCCGATGCAATTGAAAAGTATTATGACACTCGCCGCTTTTATGAATGGATCCACCCCATTTCTAAAACCCCAATATTAAAAGCGCGTCATCCAGAGTTTGAGCATTGGAGTCGTTCGGTTCACGCTAAGCAAGGCGTGACCTGTATAACCTGTCATATGCCGCCTGCGACCGATGAAAAAGGCGCTACATTTACTGACCATAAGGTTGGTGGCGCATTAGACAATTTTGATCGTAGTTGTGCAAGTTGTCATAGTAGTGAAGCGGCCATCACCAAAAAGCTTGATAAAACCAAGGCTAATATTGATGCTAAATCACGAAATGTAGAGTCATTACTGATTAAAGCACATTATGAAGCTAAAGCGGCATGGGATGCGGGGGCCACATGGCCGCAAATGAATGATGCGATTATGGCTATACGTCATTCACAATGGCGTTGGGATTTTGCGACAGCATCACATGGAATGTACGCTCATAATCCTAAAGAAGGCATTGAACTACTGGATAAATCGACTGAACAGGTTACTTATGCACGTGAAGCATTAGCCCGCATTTTGAGTCAATTATCCGTTACTGAGGTTGAGTATCCAGATTACAGTACCAAAGAAAAAGCCCATGCTGCTATTGGCTTTATTGAAGCCGACGCCATTAAAGCCAAGCAAGCTTTTATTAAACAAGAAGTTGATAAGTACTGGCAGCCGGTAGCTAAAAAAGGTTACTAAGCTTCTGAATAAAAGCACCCCAATTACTGACTTTATTAACGCCTAAGCCCTGCTTAGGCGTTTTGCTTTGTGACTGGTGTAAAACGGTGATCTACTTCCTGCGCTATCTCGTATTAATTCCCAGTTAGTTTTTATTTACTTCACGGCCAATAAATACTTTTATCTTGTTGTCATATAAGGCATTCTTATAAGTATGTTCCGTGAGTTTTCTGGGTCACGTAATAGGAGTTGGTAAATGCAAGGCGCACCGTCGATAGTTGATACTCAATCAGAACCATTAAATCCGGATAGCTCAGCGTCCATTAATGGTCATCCTGCTATTATTGATGCATTTATAGATATGTATCAAAAGCTTAATAAAGATAACTTATCAATGTTAGCGCAAGTGTATCGTGACGATATTCGCTTTCAAGATCCGCTCCATAAAGTGGAAGGCATTGCACCACTAACGCGTTATTTTGCTAACATGTACCAAAATGTCACCCACATTGAATTTGATATTAAAGAAGTGGTTATCAGTGCTAATCAGCAACAAGCTGGATTATATTGGACCATGACCTACTCGCACCCTAAGTTAAACAAAGGGCAGAGTATCAATGTCGAAGGCATGTCACAGCTTAGGTTTAGCGATAAAATTTTTGCCCACCGAGATTACTTTGATGTAGGCCAAATGCTCTATGAGCAAGTGCCATTTTTAGGTGGCTTAATTGGATTACTCAAAAATAGGGCGGGCAAGTAATGACTAACACCAATGACAAACAGCTTGCAGTACTGATCACCGGTGCCAGCTCAGGCATTGGTCTTGCTTTAGCTCAGCACTATATCCGTGAAGGTTTTGCGGTAATTGCCTGTGGTCGCAACGAACAAAACTTGGCGAAAATTTCATCTGCAACCCCTTTGGTATTTGATATCACTGACATTGGACAAGTGTCTGCGGCATCTCTTCACTTGCAACAACTGCTAAAAGATAACGGCTGGAAGTTGCACCATATCATTCTAAATGCCGGAAGTTGTGAATACATTGACGATCCATTACATTTTGACTCGGCACTATTTTCCCGAGTGATCAATACCAATGTGGTGGCGATGGGTTATTGCCTTGAGCATTTTTTGCCTTTACTGAGTCGTGGTGCACAACTTGGATTAATGAGTTCAAGTGCCACTTATTTACCATTTCCGCGTGCCGAAGCCTATGGTGCATCTAAAGCGGCTATTGGTTATTTAGGTCGTAGTTTACGGGTTGACCTTGCTCAGCATGGTATTGGGGTGAGTGTCATTTGCCCAGGCTTTGTTAAAACCCCGTTAACCGCCAAAAATGACTTTGCCATGCCAATGCAAATCAGTGCCGAGCAAGCTGCGACTGAAATTTTTAATGGCATGCAGCGTCAACGACGTGAGATCCATTTTCCAACTAAATTTACTTGGTTACTTAAATTAGCCTCTTTATTACCAGAAAAATTATTAGTGTATTTTTTGGCGCCCAAATAGCTGGAACAACTCAATTAACAATAAAATTAACAATAAAAGTAACAATAAAAGTAACAATAATAATTATTAGGTCAAGGATTAACTTAATGAAAAATATCGCCGTGATTGGTTCTGGAATTTCCGGTTTAACCTGCGCCCATCTATTAAGCCGTGAACACACGGTAACTGTGTTTGAGGCCAATGATTATATTGGCGGACATACCGCTACAGTAGATGTGGAAGTGGCTGGGCAGCAATACGCCATTGATTCTGGTTTTATTGTGTTTAATGACCGTACCTATCCGCGTTTTGAAAAATTAATGGCGCAGCTTGAGATTAAGTCTCTCCCTACAGAAATGAGTTTTAGTGTTAATAATGCACTCACCGGGCTTGAATATAATGGCAATAATTTGTGGAGCTTATTTGCCCAGCGTCGTAATTTACTCCGTCCGAGTTTTTATCGATTTTTGGGCGAAATTGTTCGTTTTAACAATGGTTGTAAAGTGATTTATGAGGCCGACAAATACCCTACCGCTTCATTAGGTGAGTACCTTAATGAACAAGGTTTTTCTGCCTTTTTCTGTGAGCATTACATTCTGCCTATGGGCGCGGCTATTTGGTCTGCCAGTATTGATGACATGCGTGGTTTTTCTCTGCGATTTTTTATTCGATTTTTCCAACACCATGGTTTATTAAATATTAATGATCGACCGCAATGGTATGTGCTTGAAGGTGGATCGCGCAGTTATATCCCCGCCTTAACCGCGCCTTTCAAAGATCGCATCCAGCTAAATTCTCCAGTTACCGGTATTAAACGCGCCGATGATGGTGTGTATGTTCAAGTTGCTAAAGGCGAATGGCAGCGCTTTGATGATGTGGTGTTAAGTTGTCACAGCGATCAAGCATTAGCCATGTTAACCGATGCTACTGAAGACGAAATAGACGTGTTAGCTGCGATGGAATATCAAAATAATGAAGTGGTACTGCACACTGACATTAATTTGTTGCCTAAGCGCAAAGCGGCGTGGGCAAGCTGGAACTATCGTTTGGATGGCAATAACCCGCAAGATGTTGCCCAGCGTCCAGCCAGTGTGACCTATAATATGAATATTTTGCAGTGCTTGCCTGCCAGTGCACCCACATTCTGTGTCACCTTAAATCAAACTGCATTAATTGACGACAGTAAAATTTTGCGCAAGTTTAATTATGCTCACCCAGTTTTTAATGATGCTAGCATGAAGTCTCAAGCGAAAAAGTCGCTTATTAATGGTAAACATAATACTTACTTTGCCGGAGCTTATTGGCATAATGGATTTCATGAGGACGGCGTTCGTAGCGCGGTTGAAGTATGTGATCTGTTTGGGATTAGTTTATGAATCAAACCACATCGGTAATGGAACATGATCAATTAAACAGTGGCATTTATTGCGGCAATATAAACCATCGCCGTCATACGCCTAAGTTGCATCATTTTGGTTATAATATTGCGATGATGGCGATTGATTTAGATGAACTGCCTGCATTAACGGCGGTCAGTAAGTTGTTTTCAACAGACAAATTTACCCCGCTTAAATTTAATCCCAGTGATTACCTCAATGCCCTCGATAAGCAATTTGGTGACAAGCTTGTCTTGAACCAAGCCTGTCATGGCAATGATGCTATGGCCTTGAAGCTGCGCGTGTTAGCAACCATTAAGCATCTTGGGGCCACACAAGTATGCGATAAAATTATATTTTCTGGACAAATACGCCACTGTGGTTTTTACTTTAGTCCGGTCAACTTTTACTTTTGCTATCATCAAAATGACATGGTTTATATGCTTGCTGAGGTGAGTAATACTCCTTGGAATGAGCGCCATTGTTATCTGGTCGATATTGCCCATACTATTCAAACCGACAAAGTATTTCCTGTGTCGCCGTTTATGAATTTAGAGATGCATTATCTGTGGCGTATTACGCCGCCAGCCAAGCATTTAAAAGTGATCATTGAAAATCGAAATGCTAATAATGATAAATTATTTGATGCCAGTTTAGTGTTAAAACGCCAACCAATTACTTCGAGTTCCATGCGTCAATTTATGTTGAGTTATCCATTAATGACCAGCAAAATTATGTTAGGTATTTATTGGCAAGCAATGAAGTTATTTATTAAACGGATCCCATTTGTCGGCAAACAAACTATTAAGGTGAGTTAGGCCTGTTGACCTATCGAGATGAATTTTACCAGCAAACAACAATCGGCCCCTCACTCTTGCAAAATGTGAATAGCAAAATGTAAACCAAATGGATGGTTACCACGTACTAAGCTGTAATGACGCCAATAAAGCGAATAATACAGTGTACGAACTGGAGAGATGACATGGAAAATATGGCGACGGAAAGTAGCATGACTCAAGCGAGTCTATCTGACAGTCTTGCAAGGAAAATTTTACTTCGCGCATTAGCCCATCTTGCTGAAGGGCATTTAACTATTGTTGACGGCAACCAAACGTCTGAGTTTGGTAACGTTAACAGCAACGTTCACGCCACCATGCAAGTCAAGCATGCTAACTTTTATCGTCAAGTGGTGTTTGGTGGCTCAATTGGTGCCGGTGAAGCTTATATTCAAGGTCACTGGAGCAGTCCAGATTTAACCAAAGTGGTGCAAATTTTTGCTAAAAACTTAGCCTTGTTAGACAATATTGAACGCTATTTTTCATGGTTGAGTAATAGTGTTAACCGGATTAAGCATGTGTTTAATCGTAATTCTGAACAAGGTTCAAAGCGCAATATTCTGGCTCATTACGATTTAGGTAATGACATGTATAAACAGTTTCTTGACCCGGAAATGATGTATTCAAGTGCACTTTATCCGAACGATGATAGCAATCTAAATGAAGCGCAATTACATAAGTTGCAAACCATCTGTGAACGCCTAGACTTATCGCCAGGTCAAACATTACTTGAGGTTGGTACCGGTTGGGGGGCATTAGCTATTTATGCTGCAAAACACTATGGCGTAAATGTTACCACCACCACTATTTCCGATGCGCAATATGAGTTCGCTGTTGAACGAGTTAAGCAACTAGGCCTTGAAGATAAGATCACCTTACTCAAACAAGATTACCGCTTATTGACTGGCGAATATGATCGCATTGTCTCTATTGAAATGATCGAAGCTGTGGGTCACGAATATTTAGGCGGGTTTTTTGAAAAGCTACAGCATTTACTTAAGCCTGAAGGGCGAATGCTGATCCAAGCTATTACCATTGCCGATCAACGTTATGACAGTTATCGCAAGAGTGTCGACTTTATTCAGCGCTACATCTTTCCTGGTGGCTGTTTACCCTCGGTCAGCGAAATGACCCGACACATTGCCAAGAAAACTGACATGGTTACCTGGTCAATTGACGACATGGGTAGAGATTATGCCCGCACATTAAAGCATTGGCATGAAAACTTTGATGCCGCTTACGATAAAATAAAAGCGTTAAATTACGGTGACGATTTCATTCGGATGTGGAAGTTTTATCTAAGCTATTGCGAAGGTGGCTTTTTAGAACGTACTACAAGTACAGTTCACTTGGTCGCGGTTAGACCGCTATATCGCCCTTGATAATTGCGTTTTATTGCCCTTAGTGATTTACATCCCCGGTAACGGCTTACCGGGTCGTATCCTCCTATTTGGGTGATATATTATGCCTACTTACGCTTTGCCCTCAACATTATTTATCCTGATTAACGCCGTGTGTTTTCAGTTGGTGTGGTGGTCGGGTGTGATAGCCCAAAACCAACTTATCATACTGTCAATTTTACTGATCATCGGTCATTTTTTATTATCCAATTCTGCTCGTCATGATGCTCTGTTAATGGGTGTTTGTGGTGCAATTGGGATAGTCGTTGACAGCTTATTAGTATGGTTTGGCGTGTTTGAATTCAACATAATCCCTTATTGGTTGGCGGTATTGTGGTGCTATTTTGCTCTCAGTTTAGATTACAGCTTAGCTTTTTTTAAAACCTTACCACTATGGTTACAATCAATACTCGGTGGCGTGTTTGGCTGTTTAAGTTATCTGACGGGCGCTAAATTTGATGCTGTGGTGTTGCCTTTGGGTTATGAAAAGAGTGCACTGATATTGGCATTGATCTGGAGTGGCTTATTTCCCGTATTGATTTGGGTGAGTAAACGTATCGCACCAGCGAATATGGTCTTGGAGAACAATCAATGAAAACCTTACTGAGCACCGACAAGCTGCAGCAAGACAAAGGGCTGCAACCATTAACTCATTGGTTGAGTGAATTGTTATTTGGTGCGGGAGGGGCATTAGTATTAGTAGTGATCATCGCGATTAGTATTAACCATGCTGCTGCCAATAATAGCGACATTGGTTCGACATTGTCGATGCAACCAGCCAATACAACCGATGCAGCCAATATAACCAATAGCGCCAAGACCACAAATAAAGCCAGCATAACAAATACGACATTGATTCAAGTGGGTTCTGCCGACATGAGCTTATTATGGTTCGATATCTACACTGCCAAGCTGTTTTCTCTTGATGGCAACTACCAAGCCAATCGATTCCCAATGATCCTCGATATTCAATATCACCGTGATATCAAAGCCCCTGATTTAGTTGATGCCACTATCGAACAATGGCAACACCTTGGGTTAACCGAAGACGACATCAGCCTGCTAAGCCAGCAATTAGTGCGAGCATGGCCTGATGTTAAACAGGGCGACAGACTTACCTTTAGGGTCAACAATCCTAATGACGCTGCATTTTTACTCAATGACACGCCTTATTATCAAGTGAGTAATGCGCAATTTCCTGAAGCATTTCTCGACATTTGGTTGTCGGAAAAAACCAGCCACCCTAAATTACGCAAACAATTAATTGGAGCCAACTAATGCCCACCATCCTATTCTCTATGCACCACAGAGGTCATATTTTTGCACGAGGGTTGATGAAAAAGTTAGCTTATGTATGTTTATACACAGGATTACTTTTAGGCGTCATGTCATGCTCATCTGCATCGATTGAAGATTATCAAAACACCACCCCCCGGTTAGATTTAGCCACGTTTTTTGATGGTAAGTTAACAGCAGCAGGGATAGTACAAGACTTTTCGGGCAAGGTAACCCGCAAATTTACTGTCACTATGGAAGCAAACTGGACTGATTCTCCTGAAGGTAAGCAAGGAGTGATTAACGAATGGTTTATTTACGATGATGGTGAAAAGCAAACCCGTGTGTGGAAAATTATTGATAAAGGTAATGGGGTTTATCAGGGTACAGCCAATGATATATTAGGCATTGCCCAAGGGGAGTCGCGCGGCAGCGCATTACGCTGGCGTTATGATATGCAATTAGCCGTCGATGGTAGTGAGTATCAAGTGCACTTTGATGATTGGATGTTTCTAGTTGATAACCAAACCATTATTAACAAAAGCGACATTATCAAGTTTGGTATTACTGTCGCTCAAGTGACCTTGGTCATCTCTAAGCAAGAAGACTAATTAACAAGGCTCACTAACAAGATTAAGCAAAAATATTAAGTAACAGACTAAAGCAAAAAGTTAACTCATATAGCTGACTCATATAGCTATATGAGTTGCTAAGCAATAACAGGCCACACAAGGCTAATCTAAAACAAGGTATTCTAACGCCTCTACGGACATAAAAAATGGACTCAATAGAGTCCATTTTTTATGTCCGCCAACAACTTGTATTAACCTTTAAGTTTAGACGCGTCTGACTGTTTCTTGTCGTAATATTCAAATGGAAACTGGTTACGAATTTGCTGGACTAAGTTATCGCCAATATTGGCCGACACATGCAAACGCACGTCACCAGACTTTTCTGCTCTGACAGTGCAAGTCAGTTTATTAGATTTAGCTATTGCACGACAATCACGTTCAAACTTCTCCGGTATTTTGCCTTTATGCTTATTGAGCTTGCCATCTTTAAAATGCATTTCAAAAAGTGTTAATCCACGGCTACCACTAAAAATTAGTTTATAGGCCAGAAAAAATAATACTGCAATGACCAGTATTTTAATAATGTTATCAGCCATAGTTTGCTCCTTTGTGCCGTTTAGTTATACGGTTGCTATAACAATAAGATACTCTCGTACGTCATGGATGCAACGCTATTTTGTTGAAATCTATGCGCAAGATCGAAGTTATGTTCTATCAATAATAGATCATTTAGAAATGCAGCACGCTTTTGTCTTTTAAGTGTGATACCCAAGCCACTTCAACATGCTCGTATTGTCTCCCGAAAGGTAAGCCGAGAAGCAAGCTATTTCTATCCCTATCCCTGAGATGACAAGCGGTGACGAGCGATGACGAACGATGACATACAAGCTAAAATCTAGAATCAACAAGCCTAGAGCGCTGCGCTGCTAGGATGCTACGCAGCTAGATGCTATAAAATCTTAACAGCGAAGCTGTCCCTAGCAGGACGAAGTCCGTCCTAGCAGCGAAGCGCACTATAGCAGGACGCAGTCCGTCCTAGCAGCGAAGCGCACTATAGCAGGACGAAGTCCGTCCTAGCAGCGAAGCGCACTATAGCAGGACGAAGTCCGCCCTAGCAGCGAAGCGCACTATAGCAGGACGAAGTCCGTCCTAGCAGCGAAGCGCACTATAGCAGGGCGCAGTCCGTCCTAGCAGCGAAGCGCACTATAGCAGGGCGTAGGTCCGTCCTACTAGGTTGGTAAGTCGTGAAAACGCAAGCGGCAAGGGCAACCACTAATAGCGTTAACCACCAAGTAAGTTTAGTTTTATCCATTTATTCTACCCCTTAACCCATCGATTCATTCCCTCTCTTATCCAGGGTTGAGGTTAAGTAATAAAAAAACCGCCCCATGGCGGTTTTTGTTGTTAATACTGAGCGACAAACATTATTCATCATCATTAGCTCAGATTTACACTGATTAGCATCACTTATTAACACATAGTGACTTAGAACGCGTAACTGACGCTCGCCAATAAGGTGCCTGAGTTTTTATATAGCCCAGAGCTCACTTCGTAATCACCATTAATGTCGGTGTCTAGATAGGCAACCGAGATGCCAAAGCCGGCGACTTCAGTTGATACTCCAACAGAGTAGTCTGAGTAGCTATCAAAGCCTTCACCGTCATCAATCGCGTCACCAAAGTTGTAGCCATAATGCACATCTAGGCTCCAGTTTTCAGTAAACTCCCAGCCGTAATTGATTTCGGTGTAATGTAGATCAAGATCGCTGCCACCATAGTCATTGGTAAACCAATAGGCGGCTCTAAAACCACTAAAATCAATACCTGCGCTGACTTCTAAATAGTCTAAATCGCTTTCTCCTGGGTAGTTATAACGGTACAAGGTTAAGTCATAACTGGTGTTGTCGTTAATCTCGCCGTAGTAGCCCGCGTACAGGTCTACTTCTATGTCTGGGCCGTTATATCCGGGCTCATCAAAGTCGACATTACAGCCCCAAGCACCAACAAAAAAGCCGCTTTCATGGCTCCAATCAATATTGGCTTGTAGCGCTGGGTCACCGGCTGTTTGTGATACACCACGGAAACGATAATCGTTGGTTACAGTAACCGCACCAGACACTTCTGCCGTAGCTAACGGAGCCAGTAGGGTAGCTGATAACGTTAATCCGCTTAACAGTGCAATTCGCGTTCTTTTTAATGTGTTCGACACGATATTATCTCCATTTACATAAAATGCAGCCGCTGGTCTCCAGCTACTGCGTATGCCACTTATCAGAGTCAAAACCGCAAGGGCCTTGTCTGTACCGCATGGCGGTTAAACACTATGTTTGCTCAAGCTGTTGTTCAAACATAACGTAGATTTTTATACAGTGATTGACTACCTCCCATGTACCGGAAAACCCAGCAGGAATAACAAATTTATCACCTACATTGACGGTTAAGCTTTTGCCTCGACTGTCGGTGATAATGCTGCAGCCTTCGAGAATATCGCAATACTCATATTCGCTATAATTGATATTCCAACTGCCTGGTTCACTTTGCCAAATGCCAACATTAAACTGCTTGCACGGGCTTTGAAAATGGTTTTGCACTGACTGCAGTGGATCGCCAGTAAGCCGTTTTTCATCAGTTAAATGATACGACTCAACCGCAGTTGATTGGCTACTAAAAAGCGTAATATCGTTAATATGCTTCATCGTTGGTTTCATTTATTTCATCGTCGGCATAATAAAAGCCGAAGGTTCGTTATTGTCGATTTTTGCTTGTGGCCAGCGGGCGGTAATGGCTTTTCGCTTAGTATAAAAACGCACTCCATCTGGACCATGCATGTGTAGCGGTCCAAATAGCGATCGTTTCCAACCGCCAAAGCTATGAAATGCCATCGGTACTGGGATCGGCACATTAACGCCGACCATGCCCACTTCAACATGGTGACAAAAGTGGCGTGCAACTTGGCCGCTTTGAGTAAAAATAGCTGTACCATTGCCAAATTCGTGTTGGTTGATCAGTGCCAACCCATCGGCATAGTTATCGACTCGGACGATAGCTAACACAGGACCAAAAATTTCTTGTTGGTAAATGCTCATCGTTGGCGTGACATGATCAAATAAGCACGCCCCTAAAAAGTAACCTTGCTGGTGATCGCTAATACTAATATCGCGGCCATCAACCACTAAGGTCGCGCCTTCATTCACGCCAGCTTCAACATAGTCGCGTACTTTGGCTAAGTGCTGAGCTGAAATTAACGGTCCCATGTCCATTTCTGGGGTAATACCACTGCCCACCTTTAAGGCACTAATTTGCGGTAATAATGCAGTGACTAATTTGTCGCCGACATCGCCTACGGCCAATACCACTGAAATGGCCATACAACGTTCACCTGCACTCCCATATGCCGCACCCATTAACGCATTCACGGCTTGGTCTAAGTCAGCATCTGGCATTAATAGCATGTGATTTTTAGCCCCACCCAATGCTTGCACCCGTTTACCGTGAGCAGAGGCTGTGGTGTAAATGTATTCGGCAATCGGAGTTGAGCCAACAAAACTGATGGCGTGTACATCGGGGTGGGTCAGTAAGGCATCAACCGCTTCTTTATCGCCGTTGATGACATTAAATATGCCATTAGGCAAACCCGCTTGCTTAAGTAATTGGGCAAGGAACATCACTGCACTAGGGTCTTTTTCAGACGGTTTCATGATAAAAGCATTACCGCAGGCTATGGCGATGGGGAACATCCACATCGGTACCATGACCGGAAAGTTAAACGGCGAAATGCCTGCGACAACCCCCAAAGATTGGTTGACTGACCATGAATCAACGCCGCCACCGACTTGTTGAGTGTGTTCGCCTTTGAGTAAATGTGGAATACCGCAAGCAAACTCAACCACTTCGAGTCCTCGAGTGATTTCACCTTTGGCATCGTCTAGCACTTTGCCATGCTCAAGGGTAATAAGTTTGGCCAATTCATCAACATGTTGTTCGACTAAGGCTTTAAATTTGAATAATACCCGGGCACGATTCAGTGGCGTGACTTGCGACCAAGTTTGATAGGCATTTTTGGCAGCAGCTATCGCCAAGCTGACTTCATCGTGACTCGCCAATGATACTTGGCCACGGGCTTCACCGGTTGCGGGATCATAGATCCTTTGATTGCGCTGACTGGCTGGCGTGTGTTGTCCATCGACAAAATGAGTGATGTTAAGCATGAACAGGATCCTTTTAAGCCAAATATGTATTCAAAAAGTGTATTAAAAAAGTGTATTCAAAAACATTAACCAACAGCGTTAATTGCATCGCTAATGTGATTAACCATGTCGTCGATTTGTGACTTCTCGACAATCAGTGGCGGCGATAATGCGATAATGTCAGCGGTTGCCCGCACCAACGCGCCATGTCTAAAGCAGTGATCAAAAATGGCATAACCTCGTTTACCCACGCCTTTATCGCTCGGCGCCAGTTGAATACCGGCAACTAAACCGGTATTACGAATATCAATTACGTTGGCTAGTCCTTTAAGGCTGTGAACCGCTTGCTCAAAATAAGACTCAAGACCTTTAGCGCGCTCAAATAATTTTTCATCTTCATATATCGATAAGGTTGCCAGTGCTGAAGCCGCCGCCACCGGATGGCCTGAATAGGTGTAACCATGGAAAAACTCAATTAATTCATCAGGGCCATGCATACAAGTGTCGTGAATGGTATTACTGACAAACACTGCGCCCATTGGAATAGCACCATTATTAATGGCTTTGGCAGTGGTGATCATGTCTGGGGTGACTTGCCAACGTTCACTAGCAAAAGCGGCACCAAGACGGCCAAATCCGGTGATCACTTCATCAAAAATAAGCAAAATACCGTGCTTTTGAGTGATTTCACGTAGGCGCTTTAGGTAACCTTCTGGCGGTAAAATGACCCCTGCCGATCCCGACATGGGCTCGACGATCACAGCGGCAATATTTTCGGCGCCGTGTAAGGTAATCAGTTGTTCAAGCACTTCGGCTTTATCTAAGCCATGTGGAGGCAAACCGTGGCTAAAGGCATTATTGGCAATGTCGAGGGTATGAGGTAGATGATCAATGCCTTGGAGTAATTGCTGGCTGAAGGTTTTGCGATTATTGCTAATGCCACCGACGGATATACCACCAAACCCCACGCCATGATAGCCAAGCTCACGGCCGATAAACCGAGTTCGTGTTGCTTGGCCATTAGCGCGATGATAACAAAGTGCCATCTTTAGGGCGGTATCAACCGATTCTGAACCTGAATTGGTAAAAAACACCTTATCCAATCCATCTGGACTTAATTGACAGAGTTTATGGGCTAATTCAAATGCGAGCGGATGACCCATTTGAAACGACGGCGCATAATCCATTTGACTGATCTGCTGGCTTACCGCTTGGGAAATCTCTTGGCGGCCATGTCCGGCATTGCAACACCATAATCCAGCTGTCGCATCGAGTATTTTATTACCATCGATATCGGTGTAATACATGCCTTGGGCTGATACTAATAATCTTGGATTGGCCTTGAATTGCTTATTAGCGGTAAAAGGCATCCAAAAATGTTCCATGTTGGGCCACATTTGCGATGAATCGCCGCTATTGTTTCGCTGATATTGGCTCATAAATTGACTCTATATTGATCGCTACAATTATGGGAGATCCATCTCACATTGGTTAAATTATGAGTGGTTAATATTTGCTATGCTATGTCAAAAATAATGAACGTTAAAGTGTTTTGTGCATTTATTTATACTAAATGAGCTATTTTTGTAAAATATATTGAAAATATCTTGCTGTTCAGCATAATCTGGTGACAATATTCACTAATATTATTGTGTCGATAGTTGCTTTTATGCGACACAAATCTTGTGTTTGGCATCTACCTAATGGGTGCGTATCAATCCATTTATTATTTCGAGGTCACAATGAGTACTCCAACAAGCCGTCGCGATTGGGAAGCACTAGCAGCGAGTCTGACAATTACCGGGCAAGCCTTCATTAATGGACAATATCAAGGTGCCTCTTCGGGTGACACATTTGACTGTATCAGTCCTATTGATGGCCAAGTATTAGCCAAAGTGGCTAGTTGTGATATAGCCGATGCTAACCTTGCGGTGGCGAATGCGCGTGAAGTGTTTGAAGCGGGTACTTGGTCAATGTTACCGCCCGTTAAGCGTAAGCAAGTGATGATTAAGTTTGCCGATTTACTTGAAGCCAATGCCGATGAGTTGGCGTTACTTGAAACCCTCGATATGGGTAAGCCAATTCAATATTCCAAAGGTGTTGATGTGGTCGGTGCCGCCCGCGCCATACGCTGGTACGGTGAAGCGATAGATAAAATTTATGATGAAATCGCTCCAACTGCTCATAATGAGATAGGCATGATCACCCGTGAGCCAGTAGGCGTAGTCGCCGCCATTGTGCCATGGAATTTCCCGATGATTATGGCATGCTGGAAGCTTGGGCCTTCGCTCGCCACCGGCAATAGCGTTATTTTGAAACCCTCCGAGAAATCACCGCTTACCGCTATTCGTATGGCGCAATTAGCGATTGAAGCAGGTATGCCCGCGGGGGTGTTGAACGTATTACCCGGCTATGGCCACACTGTCGGTAAAGCGTTAGCTCTGCACATGGATGTTGATACTTTAGTCTTTACTGGCTCAACTAAAATTGCCAAACAGTTAATGATTTACGCAGGCGAGTCGAACATGAAACGCGTGTGGCTAGAAGCCGGAGGCAAGAGCCCTAATATTGTGTTTAATGATGCACCAGATCTAAAAGCGGTAGCTGAAGCGGCGGCTACTGCCATTGCTTTTAACCAAGGTGAAGTGTGTACTGCGGGCTCACGCTTATTAGTGGAGTCGGGCGTAAAAGATGAATTGATTAAGCTCATAGCCGAACAAATGCAAGGCTGGCAGCCTGGTCACCCACTTGATCCTAAAACCACTTGCGGTGCAATGGTCGATCAACAGCAGCTGACCAATGTATTGAACTACATTAAAAGTGGCAGTGAGCAAGGTGCCACCTTAGTCGAAGGCGGACAGCAAGTGATGGCTGAAACCGGCGGTATGTATGTGCAACCGACCATTTTTAGTAATGTTAACAATGACATGACCATTGCCAGTGAAGAGATTTTTGGCCCGGTATTATCGGTTATTGAGTTTGATGGCATGGAACAAGCCATCAAAATTGCCAACGATACTGTGTATGGTTTAGCGGCTGGAGTGTGGACATCAAACTTAAGCAAAGCTCACAAAACGGCCAAAGCACTCCGCAGCGGCATGGTGTGGATTAATCATTATGATGGCGGCGATATGACCGCGCCGTTTGGCGGATACAAACAGTCGGGTAATGGCCGTGATAAGTCATTACATGCGTTTGATAAGTACACCGAAATCAAAGCCACTTGGATAGTCCTATAACTGGGATTTTTTATGGTGATTGATATCAAGCCCTTTAGTGATAAAGGGCTTTTTTATTGCTCATCATCGGGCGGGATAATTCAGAGCAAATACTCCGGTTTTGTTTAACAAGTACTTCCCTATTGCTGACGCCTTAAATCGAGCGCAGGTTAAGCAAAATTAACGCTAAAATATTAGCTATTGCGGTAGACTCAAAAGCATTATTTACATCAACATTTCATACACGGATGAATGCAGATGACCCATAAGAGCTTCTCTCGTTTGGCTATTATTGTTGCTGGTGGTTTTTTTAGTTTTATTTTGTGGATTATTTACCTCGCCAACACGGGCGGTCACAGTGTGTTTTTCGACTTAATAAAACATGTCCCCTACGGCGATAAAGTCGGCCACATGTTGTTATTCGGTCTATTAACGTATGTTGTCAATTTAGCCTTACTCAGTCGTCATTTTTGTATCGGGCGCCTTCCGCTTTATTACGGCGCTGTGTTAGTGTCGATATTCGTCTTGAGTGAAGAAATCAGTCAGGGTTTTATCCCGTCAAGAACATTAGACATCATCGATTTAGTTGCCGATGCTGTAGGTATTATTTTATTTAGTTATTTAAGTGGGTTAACTCAGCGCTATTTGGACAATCATCGCCATCAGACTCGCTTAAGTTAACATCAATATTTGCCATCAATTGTAAGAGAGGTTTAATGTGAATTTTCCTTTAGTGACTACCGATTGGTTAGCGCAACACCTAGAATACCCAGAACTTGTGTTACTTGATGCCAGTATGGAAGTGGTATTGGGTAAAGAGCCATTGGTATACGATGAGCTTTATGTTATTCCTGGTGCGCTATCTTGCCAAATTGACAAGCTACTTTTTGATCATCGTGCTTCGCAAACCCATGCTATGCCAACAGCAGTGCAATTTACCGATGCTGTGCAAACGTTAGGGATAAACCATAACAGCACAGTGGTAATATACGACAATCAAGGTATTTATTCTGCGCCGCGTGCGTGGTGGACCTTTAAATCGATGGGCTTTGATAAGGTATTTGTGCTTGACGGTGGCTTACCGCAATGGCAAGTAGAAGGGCGGGATACTGTGCGCCAGTTTGCCTCTGCTACTCATTCTGGCGATATCAAAGGCCGTTTGCAGCAACACAAGGTATGTGACACTGAGTTTGTGTTAACCCATCTTGGTCATGCCAAAGTTGATATTATTGATGCTCGCGCAGCAGGGCGTTTTAATGGCACTTCACCAGAGCCCCGTGTTGGTATGCGCAGTGGTCACATTCCCAGCTCGCTGAGTTTGCCGTTTGCTCAGGTTTTAAGTCGGTTTAAAATGAAATCACCCCGTGAGTTGCAAACCATTTTTGCGGCTTTAGATACTAGCCATAATGCTCAACGGGTGTTCAGTTGCGGTTCTGGGATCACAGCCTGTATTTTGATTTTGGCGTCCTATGCCGCAGGGCATCATCAAGCGGTGCTTTATGATGGTTCATGGGCGGAATGGGGCGGGGATGCTGCGCTTCCAATAGAGTAGGGCAAATTGAATAATTGGTCGGTATTTTTTGTTTTATGGCCTGCGGCCACTAACGCTTAAGATCGCAAGGTTCCACCCTGCACGGGCTATTAGATTATGGCCTGCGGCCACTAACGTCGTGGCGTTTCACTCACACCAGATTAAGATCGCAAGGTTCCACCCTGCACGGGCTATTAGATTATGGCCTACGGCCACTAACGTCGTGGCGCTTCACCCACACCAGACCAAGAGGAAACCAACGGCTGTTCCCTCTTGGAACTCCCAGCCGCCCCGCAACATTTTCAAACAGCGAAAAGGTCGCCATGGGGTCAGATCCAGCTTTTAACCTCATTTGAATCTTGCCTCGGTCTTATTCGAAAATGCTAACGCTTCCGATGGGGCGTCCCTTCCCCTCGAAAGCTAGCCAGACATCCATGTCTGGACTCACGCTATTTTCTTCAACGGCCTCAATTTTTATTGAGCCTGAAGCTATGGAACAGCTCACGCATTCTTTGGTAAAGAGTCTTCAACGGCCTCAAGTTCAGAGTTGAATCACGCCAATTGCAAGCAAGGTAGGCAAATCATTTATGCCCCATTCCTTGCTAGGGATGCCAATTCGCCAATTTCAACTTACTGAATAATTTTCAGTCTATTCGGGTAATAAAGGTTTGCTCGTCATCCACAAAAGCTACAAAGCCGCCGTGATAGATAAATACCCGACCACGTCCCTCAACTAAGCAGGCAAGCTGTGGGTTCAAATCTTCTTCGTTACCCTGTCTTTGATATGTGCCGATATCGGTGATTACGCCGCTGAGAGTAGGCAAATATCTATAAGTTCGCTTTGCTTGATCAACCAGGTTCAATTCGCTGGCGGTAGAGAAGCAAGAGGGTATCGTACCGGCTTCTTCGATAAACATAGTTTTCAGTTCTTCAAAAGCTGTGATCACTAGCCAGTCGATGCCGTTAACATGATGGATAAACATTGAGTTTCTCGGTAATTCTGATGCGGAGATTTTAACATTATCAGGGGCAGAACGTAGTAGAGATTTAGTGATTCTGTGCAATTTACGGTCATTCACTAGGCCACCTTGAAACACGTCTTTGCCCCATTATCATTTAGAACAATAACACTACTATTTGGTGGGATGCTCACCAGCCATTACTTATGCTATTGATCATTTACTAGATCCCTCCAGTTCAATCGATATGCGTTACACCGATTATCGGGATAATCAACGCAAAATCATGCAAATGGTTCCCGAAGAGTTCATCCGGCGTTACCTATTGCATGTGCTGCCAAAAGGCGTGATGCGGATAAGGCATTTTGGTTTTTTAGCCAACAGTTGTCGATGTAAAAAGTTAAGCCAAATCCGCTCACAACTGGCAATGAAAGCCCCCAAGAAAGAAAAGGTGATAGAGCCGTTAGGGCATTGGTGTTGCCCGCAATGTGAAACGGGGCGGTTACAGTTTATGGGACTCATCTCGCTATTAAAAATAGTCGAGCGCGAAGCCGCACTGAGGCTGTCGGGCTAAATGCCCAAAAATGAGTGATGTGGACCATGAAACGGCGTGCTTAGTTAATACAGAATTAGCTGGGACGACAGCACACATCATCACGCAGGCAAATCGCTATGCAATACAGTAACAGGACGATAGAAAAAGATGAAACAGTTCAAAACCTGCCTTAAAAGGTGTAATCAGAACAACCGATTAGCCGAAGTGCTGTACAAAAAACAACTACCGTAAAAAAGCAAATTCCTATAGCATAAAGCATACCGATTAATATGGATGTGGCATCGGCCAAGTCCAACAAGCGATTTATGCCCTGCAAACAGCGCAACGCATAAATACTAAAACGTTAACTTCCTAGGGATAGAATGAGTATACGGAAAGCTACAATTAATGATGCAGTAGGAATTCGATCTCTAATCCTGAGCGCCGCTGAACCAGAAACCAACTCTGACTTTAATAAAGAAGGTGTTGTACACTTTAAAGAAAGCCTTGAATTGAAAGCTATAAAAGCACGCATCCAAAATAAAAACTATTTGATGTTATGTTTTATCAAGGAATACAAAATTGTCGGAATAATAGCAATTTTCAAAAAAGAAAAGTTAAGTCAGCTTTTTGTTGACCCTACTTCTAGAAAGTTAAATATCGCTAAACAATTGTGGTCAGCAGCAAATGAAATCTGTATAGCTCAAGGAGGTAATGGAAATTACTGGGTAAAGTCTTCAACTATGGCTATTCCTGTTTATGAGCGTTTCGGTTTCCGCCTTGATTCGGTTCAACAAAATACAGACGGTATAATTTTTCATACAATGTTGTTACAGTCATGAATACGGAAGTTAACAAGTCACTCAAAAGGACAAATAACAGTTGGTTTTTGCTCCTTCGTCGCTTATTTTAACCAACTATTATTTGCCTCTTAGTGAGGCGTTGAACGAAGCCGCTGCGCGGAGCCAAATCAAGCTTCAATTGACTGTATTACTCGTATTGAATCAGCTAGACTTAAAAAAGATGTGATGGAACACCACAATGACAAGGGAATTTCAATGAAACACGTACAAAACAAGCCACATAATCAGTTCAGAACTGCTCTACAGCCCATAGCCAGCATCAAAAAAAGCAAATTCCTATAGCATAAAGCGTACCAATTAACCTGGACTCGGCATCGGCCAAGCCCAACAAGCGATTTATGCCATGCAAACAGCGCAACGCATAAATACTAAAACGTTAAATGGCAATGATGGCATGAAGACTCTTCAGCAGAAAAATGATGAACATTCGAAGTTGATAGCTAAGGAAAGGCATAGCGCACTCTATTTGGCTTTGTCGCTATTTCCAATAGTTACAATTTTTGGCTATGACTTCTATCAAGGTTTTTTTGGTAAAGAAGCTCTTGGTTTTCAACCTGCATTTCTAGTGTTTGGTACTTTGCTCTTTGCTTTACCATTTCTAGCAATTGGCCAAATGCTCATACTTCCATCTTGGCTCAAGTTGACCTCATATGTATGTATTCAAATCCTATTCACCTCATTGTGGTTTCTCGATGGATTATTATGGCTTGCAATAATTCCGCTGATTGTAATTTTTGGCATACTACAGTACCAATTACCTGAGATCCGGAAATCCACAGAGCAAAATGAAAATGCCACTTAACAAGCTGCTAAATTCAGATTCACCAAGGCTGTCATGCCATTTGCTGAGCAAATCGCCCGCCAGCACATGGCTCACTTATTAGCAGGGCGTTAAACCTCTAAACCAACGTTTAGAGTATAATTCAAACTTTAAAAGGAACTTAAAAGAAAATGAGTGAAATAATATTATGTAATCGCACTTATAGTGCAAGTGTATTTAAAAATGAGTGTGGCATTGGGATTGAGTTGGCTTCATCTCTTACTTGTGCCAACCCAGATATGATTATCGCTAATACGCCTTATTTATTAAAAAATGGTAATTCAGCTGTTTGTAAAGCATCATTAGCAAAACTATCTAATCCTTCAATTACAAAAAACCTGACGAGCTTAGCTTTATCTTTTGGTGGTGATAATCTGATTTCTCTTTCGTCTATTAGCTCTCAACTGCAAGAGTATAATGTGGGGTTAATGGGCGCATCAACCAGTGTCTACGCAAATAGAATGGGAGGCTTTGTTGGCTCAGGGCGAGATCGCGAACGTTTTTTGAACAGAATTAGTTTATTTAATGAATTATTATGGTTCATAAAGTCTTCATAGCTTGGATGATTTTTTGTTTTTTGTTTGCAGGTTAAACGTAGCGTTCAAAAAACAAGCACTCATGCGGTTACCCTGTTTGTTGGCTCAGTTAAAAACTACCAATCTGCTTTAATTGAATATAGCCAAGTAGCAAAAAGTAAATCACCTCTTAAAGTAGCCGCTAAACAAAAAGCCAAAATGGCTTTCGATAAAATGCAAAATAGCTTTAAACACGAAGTTAAGGTTGTAACAAGCCAAGTTAAATCGAGTCGCGGTACACCACTGACTAATTTTGACCGAGGTGCAAATATCGCCAAAAGTAGTAGGAATATGGCTAAATTAGACATAATGACACCTGTTCAAGCTGACAAGATTGTTAAATTTACTAAATACGCAAAAGTTTTAGGTAATGGTCTTACCATTATCGACTTTGGTAGTCGTGTAGGTAATATTCAGAATAGCTATAAAGCAGGTGGTAACTGGGAACGTGAAATGTTTATTGAGTCTAGTAGCTTTGCTGCTAGTGCAGCTACAGGAATTGGCGTAGTCAATGTAGGAGCGGGAGCCTTAACATTTTTAATGGTGGCGACACCTATTGGTTGGATTGGTTTAATAGTGGGTGGCTTGGTTGTTGCAGGTGCGGCGGCGACCGCATCAATAGGAATGAATAATATTATTAAAGACAATGCAGGTAATACATATGATGCATTAATTAAAAGTTTATAAATTAATGAATACTATAACAATGCTAGTTGGAGTAATGATCGCTGCCTCAATGGTGAGCGGTGTCTTATATGTTGCTTTTGGACAAATCACTGTACGGAAGTTAAGGAAAAACCCTAAAACTAAAGGTCTACTCGGTGTCGAGTATGCCAGTGGTTGGGATATTATTAATGTAGCTCAAGCATTTTCTCTTCCAAGGTCTTGGACTCGGAAAATCGAAAAGAGTAAATTTTCATTCTTTTATGCTAATGCAACCGTATTATATGAAAATACAACCAAATTTGATCAGGTATTAGGTTTTGTGTTTTATTGGGTATTAACAACTACTGGACTGTCTGGAGCTTTATTAGTATTGCTCAATTATATTGGGATTTTCAGTGAATAGAGGCTTAACAAATAAGGATAGGCCGCGCGAAGCCGCGTCCTTATCCCAAGTGTTGAACAAGCCCGAACACCGAGAGTGACTCTTTATTATGTAAATAACAGCTCGAGAAAACGCGCTGT
>NZ_JBEOPP010000032.1:0-49452 GCF_040310185.1 Shewanella sp. T24-MNA-CIBAN-0130
TTGCTGACACGCTCGGTGATACAATTAATGATAACTTTCAGAAATTAAAACCTGCAGTTTGAATTCACTTGAGTATAGAACATAAAATAAAAGGGTGACCTATGAGCACTAATTCACATTCAGGCAACGATCTGAGTGAAGTAAAACAGTTGGGCATGTGGGCCGCGATATCCAGTTTAGGCTATATTTTTTGGCTTGTAGGTGGCATGGAACTGGTAGAGCGTATTGCCTATTATGGCGTCAAAGCCAGTGCGGGTTTATATGCTAAAACGCCAGTATCTGAAGGCGGACTAGGCATCAACTTAAGTGACTATGGTCTAATCGTGTCAGTCTGGGCGTTACTGCAAACCTTCATTCCAGTGCTAACTGGCGGCATATCTGACCGAGTAGGCTACAAAGAAACCATTTTCGTTTCAACCATAGTCAAAATTTGTGGTTATTTAACCATGGCTTTTTTCCCTAGCTTTTGGGGATTTCTCGCCGGCGCCATGTTGCTAGCTATTGGCACCGGAGTATTTAAACCGGGCATTCAAGGTACCTTGGTGCTGTCTACTAATCGTAATAACACCTCCATGGCTTGGGGCATTTTTTACCAAGTGGTTAACATAGGTGGTTTCTTAGGCCCATTAGTTGCGGTGCACATGCGCCAATTGTCTTGGGACAATGTGTTTTTTGCTTGTGCGGCGATTATCTCATTTAACTTTTTATTTTTACTCGCTTACAAAGAACCGGGAAAGGAAGACCGACTTGAACGCACCCGTCAAGTAAAATCCGGCGAAGTGAAACAAGAAGCGTTGTGGAAAGATGCCCTTAAAGAACTGAAAAAGCCAATAGTGATTTACTACATGTTAGTGTTTGCCGGTTTTTGGTTTTTATTTAACTCATTATTTGATGTGCTACCTATCCACATTGCTGAATGGGTTGATACCAGCGTCATTGTTACCTCGTTATTTGGTCCAGAAGGCACTAGCAATGGCATATTACAATTTTGGTTGGGGCTGAGTAACGACGGTACCAAAGTGATGCCAGAAGGCATGCTCAATCTCAATGCCGGGATGATCATGACCACTTGCTTTATTGTCGCGGCACTCACCGCTAAATATCGCATTACCACCACCATGTTTGTCGGCTGTTTACTGAGTATTTTAGCCATTGCCTTAGTCGGTGCTTTTAATGCGGCTTGGATGATTGTACTGGCTATTGCCATGTTTTCCGTCGGTGAAATGATGATTAGCCCTAAGAAAAATGAATTTATGGGCAATATCGCGCCAGAAGGTAAAAAAGCCATGTACTTAGGCTTTGTGATGCTACCTCAAGGCATAGGTTGGACTTTAGAAGGTTATTTCGGCCCAAAGCTTTATGACATATACGCCTCAAAAGAGCGTATTGCCCGTGAAGTCTTATCAGATAATGGTATGAGCTTAACCGATATAGCCAACATCCCCCAAGGTGAAGCCTTTAGTCGCTTAGTCAGTTCTACGGGACAAGATCCCCAAGTTCTCACCCAAGCCCTCTATAATGCCAACAACATCGGCATGGCTTGGTATATTATTGCGGTTATTGGTATTACTTCGGCGGTAGGGATTTTCATCTACGGTAAATGGTTATTAAGGATGCAGCGCCAACAAGTCGCTTAGTTCATCGTGTGCAATTTGTTAGCATCAGCAACTGATTTAGCAACAGGGAGGCAGCAATACCTCCCTGTTGCTATCCACAATAAAATAACAATAAATGGTCATCAAGTTGCCATACCAACGCCATTAATTAACCATTCTGTTTACGACCAAATCACTAGCAAATCACTAGCAAATAGCAATCCATAAGCGAAATAGCGCACTCGACAAAACGGCAACCTCAATGATTTTCCGAGCTAAAAGTCCAGACTAATTGTCCAAAAAGAAGTCTGACCAATAAGTCGCCGTCGAGTACAGCAACAAACCAAGATACTAAGATACTAAGATTATGCAGCTCACCTAAAATACAATTAACACCCATTGAATGACTCATAAATGGCTACAAATCGAGCTGATGACATCGGCAGAATGAGCAGGAGAGTGAAGCTTACTGGTCTTTATCGACCTGGTGTTTATCGACGTGGTGTTTATCGACTGAGTGTTTTTCGCGGCTTTTGTTGCCGTGACATTGTCGCTAGAAAAACATTAATAACCGATAGTCATAAGTACTTATTACTTGATCCAGCTGCACTGAGTTACAAAAAATCAATTAAAAAAATCAGTTAAAAAAACAGGGAGGCATTGCGGCCTCCCTGTTACTGACGTTGTAACTTTCTTAATTGATGATTAACACCTTATCTTAATAACTAGTCCGCTGCAGCTGAGTGAACTTTATCAATACCGTAAGTTTTACCTTCAGCATGACAAGTCGCACATGATTCAATTGGCACAGCATCTGCTGAGGTGATGTTATCACCAAAGACTGTCGCGCCATTACTCTTAAAGTGAGAAAGAGCAGCAGCGCCAGAGTGAGCGTGACAGCTACGACATGCTTCAGAGACTGGGGAGATAAACTCGCCAGGAACACCATCAAATTGATTCACATCGACTTTAATTGCAGTTCTACCTGAGGTTAATGCGCCAGTGCCAGAGAAGAATGGCATAGCATCTCCTGCAGCATTGGTCTCTTTATGACACGCTTGGCAATAGGTTTGCACAGCAGGATAGTTAACTAACTCGCCATCTGTGTCTAAGTAAATGCCAGCACCTTCATCATCTGCAAACAAGCCACTGTGAAAACGGTGAGCAACAGTGGCTAAATCACGGTTGTAAAACTCTAGGCCTTCAATTACTGCAAACGTCGGTTTACCATCAGCATCTACACCGGATTGCTTATAAACATCACTATGGAAAGAACCGGCATAACTGTTGTTATGGCAATCTGCACATTGGGTAAAGTTAGTCACACCATGGTTAGGTGATTTAACGTGAGACAAATTGTCATGACAAGCATTACATTTTGCTTCATCAGCCGTTGTACGGTCGTTACCCACCTGTGTAGGTGAACTATAAGCGGTCAATGCAGGGCTGACAAAACGTAAGTTATCAGTAGTTTCAACACCTGTTGCAGCAACAGCATCAAACTTAAAGAACTTAGTAACAATGTTAGCCGGAACCGCGACATCACAAGCACCCGTGTCGGTACCAGCACCATCAGCTAACATAGTGTTAATAACAATCATGTCAGTTGTAGTGTTGCCACACATGTTCATTTCAGAAGACACTGACAGTGTTTTGCCACCAAGTGGAGTCATGGCAACGTCTTTGGTTAAGGTTAACTTACCACCTAGAACCATAAACATTTCTGGATTATCTTTCGTATTAATACTTAATCCACGTACATAGTCACCATTGCCATCAAGTGTACCGATTAAGATATCATCACCTGATTGGAATTTATTTAAGTACTGGGTTAAATCAGTAGCATCAGCCGCAACCACACCATTTAATGTTACATCAATGATGACAGTTAATAGGTCTGCAGCCACTTCAGCAGAAGCGACGTTTAACACTAAGCCATTTTCAAAAACGTCACGGCGATCAACACCATGTGCCTGGATTGGGCTTAAACTACCTGCGCCATGACAGCCAGAACAAACCGCATCACTTGACGGTACAATGCCTCTATGGTTTTCACCGGTCGCTAAGTTCACATTTACGTGACAAGACAAACAGGCTTCAGCATAAATATTGTCATTCCACTGGGTGCCATTATCATGACAAACAGTACATTCATTTAGCTCAGCAGGAAATCCAATGCCACCAAACTCTGCTTTGGCTTCGCCAGTAAGCGCGTCAACAATATGGTGACCCGCATGAATGGTGTGGATCATAGCGTTGAAGTTAGCATTAAAGCCTTTTTCAGGATCGTCTTGTCCACCCGCATAAGCAGGGTTATGACAAGCGACGCAGTTTTCAACTTTTTGGTAATTACCATGGGCACCTATGTTGGCAATACGCATATCAGTATCGGCGTAACCTTCCATTGGACTGTGACATTGAATACATGCCGCATTAGACACAGCATCTTTTGCTGACACTGCAGGTTCGCCAGTAGCAGGAATAAAATCAAGAGGAGTCGATAAAATCTTACCACTTACCCCTGAACCATCAGCCATCACAACATCATAAGCACGAATAAACACCCGCGCTAAGTCATTAACATCGCCACTGGCTAATACCACAGGCGCGTTACCATCGTGTGCCCAAGTACCAGTATAAGTACCAGGATTGGCGGCATCCTCAACTAATGTACACGCATCAACTACAGCGCCGCCTCGCGCTTCAGCTGTACCCGTTAAGGTACAATACATGCTGCTGCCAAAATCATTGGCTAGTGTATGGTTTGTCCATAACATGGGTGCGCCAGTATCTGTCGTATTAGCAGACTGGCTAGTCACATATAAGGCAACTCTTTCAAGTCCAGAGAAGGGAACGCTAGCGGCATTTTTTGCAGTAAATGTAAGCGTAAATGGATCCGCACCAACGACGACAATATCTGCTGGAGCCAGTGTAATGTTTAAGTCAAATGCATTTTCAACGCTTGTTGCAACCGAACCAGCGGGAGTACCCGGAGCGCCATCAGCACCCGGAGCACCATCAGCACCATCGACACCATCACTGCCGTCAGAGCCACAACCTGTCACAGCCAAAGCTGCCATAAACGCTGCAGCCAATAATGTTCTATTATATTTTTTCATCTTAAATCCCCCGATTTAGATTTGTTGATTAGCAGACTTAAAATAGAAGCAAATAGACCATAACACCCACAATATGCTTCAATTATGTGACCGATGTTGCAAGCTAGTTAACTAAAATAGTAATTTCAGTCTTAAGTCTCCGTAAATAAGTCGCCGTAAAATGGAATCGCCAGTGTCATATCATATAAATCTAAACAGGAGTTTGTAGAGGGGAAAATTGATGTGCGAGGAAGAAACAAAAATTTATAGCTAACCAATTGAATTATAACTATTAAGAAAATGTAACTAGTAAGCAAATGTAACTAGTAAAAGTACACTTAAGTACACTCAGGTACAAAAAATCAATAAAAAAGAGGGAGACATTGCTGTCTCCCTCTTGGTTTCTTACTTTCTTAAGTGATGATTAAGAAGTTTTCAATATCTAGTGAGCTGCACCAGCGTGAACTTTATCAATACCGTAAGTTTTACCTTCAGCATGACATGTTGCACACGATTCGACTGGTAGGTTAGACGTAGATGATGGAGCACCATCAACTATTGCACCATTGCTCTCGAAATGCGCCATCGCAGCGGCATCAGAGTGAGCGTGACAAGTACGGCATGCTTCAGCAACTGGACTGATGAACTTAGTAGCACCACCATCAACAGCAATTGCACGCTTACCAGAGGTCAGGCCACCATCAGCAGCGAACAGGTTCACACCGTCTTTATGACAAGCTGCACATTGAGTTGCTACCGCAGGGTAACCTTGAGTTTCCATATCAGCATCAAGATGGATTGCAGGGAAACCACGGTTGTCGTCCCATAAGCCACTATGGAAACGGTGAGCTACCGCAAAGATGTCGCGAGTGTTGTAGTTTAGACCTTCAATCGCTTTGAAGATTGGAGCACCGTCAGCATCAACTTCGTCAGTTTTATACTCTGGTTGTGGATGATAAGAACCGCCCCAAGTATCATTATGACAACCAACACATTGGTCAAAACGCTCATTACCGTAATGCTTAGCGATACCTAGCGATGTATGACAAGTATTACACTTGGCTTCATCTGCGGTAACACGCATTGGGTCACTTAAACGAGAGATGGTTGCGCCGCTACCGTCAGCATTGGCAAGATTCCAATACGTTGGAGCCATAGTAATTGCAACATATCCGACATCGTATTGTGCTTCACCACTTGCATCTAGACATTCGATTAACATGCCTTTTGAATCAGTACACACTGAGAAACGAGGAGTAATCGCAATGCTCTTAGCGTCGAGGTCATAGTTGGCTACTTGAGTAACAACTAACTTGCCACCCGCTGCAACAGTACCATTTAGATTGACTGACTCACTGCCATAGTAAGTACCATCGGCATTGACATAGCCCGTCTTCATTTCGTCGTACTTAGTGAACTTGGTAAACTCGAAGCCATCAGCAACAGGAGCGCCATCAACAGTCACATCAAATGTCACAATGATTTCATCTTGTACTTCATCATGCTCAGCAGTTACTGTGCCATCCCAACCTGTGGCCGCTGGAATAGTAACTGTTACAGCATCTTCAGTATAAGAAACAGAACTAACCGCAATCTCAATTGAATCTGTCGCCATTGCACGCACGCCAACATTATGCGCCTGCACAGGACTTAAACTACCCGCGCCATGACAACCAGAACAAGCGGCGTCACTTGAAGGCACAATGCCCTTATGACCGTCACCAGTCTCTAAGTCAACATTTACGTGACAAGACACACAAGCTTCAGCATAAACGTTGTCGTTCCACTGGGTGCCATTATCATGACAAACAGTACATTCGTTTAGCTCAGATGGGAAACCAATTTCTCCCCATCCTTCTTTTTTAGCGTCGCCAGTCAATGAGTCAGCAATATGATGACCAGCATGGATGGTGTGGATCATGGCATTGAAGTTTGCATTAAATCCTTTTTCAGGATCATCCTGTCCACCCGCATAAGCTGGGTTATGACAAGCGACACAGTTTTCAACTTTTTGATAATTATGGTGAGCACCAATGTTGGCAATACGCATATCAGTATCAGCGTAACCTTCCATTGGGCTGTGACATTTAATACAAGCAGCATTAGACACAGCATCTTTTGCAGAAACAGCAGGTTCGCCAGTAGCAGGAATAAAATCAATCGGCGTTGATAAAACCTTATCACTTATATCTGTACCGTCAGCCATGGCAACATGATAGGCACGGATCATCACACGGACTAAATCGTTAGCATCGCCATCGGCTAATACCACTGGGGCATTACCATCATGCTCCCAAGTACCAGTATAAGTTCCAGGATTGGCTGCATCTTCAACTAATGTACACGCATCAACTTCGGTCCCACTCCATGTTTTGGCTGTCCCCGTTAACGAACAATACATGCTGCTACCAAAATCATTGGCAAGGGCATGGTTGGTCCATAACATTGGCGCACCAGTATCTGTGGTATTGGCTGATTGGCTGGTCACATATAAGGCAACTTCATCAAGTCCCGAATATGGCACATCCGCTCCGCCAGTACCTTTAGCTGTCACGGTAAATTTAACGTTAAATGTCTCGGTACCCACAACAACAATTTCTTTAGGATCCAGTTGTAAGTTAAAGTCATAGGCATTTTCAACTGTAGTAACAGTTAACCCTGCTGAAGTACCATCAGCACCAGCAACGCCATCAGTACCAGCAGCACCCGGAGCACCATCACTGCCGTCAGAGCCACACCCCGTCACACCCAACGCTGCAATTAATGTTGCAGCAAGTAAAGTTTTATTATATTTCTTCATTTTAAATCCCCCGATTTAAATTAGTTAGTTTTACCCATACAAAGTAAAAGGAAACAGACATAAATGCTTGCTTGCTGTAACAAACCTGTGAACCTTGGTTGTAAATTCGTTAACAGGAATCAGTAATTTCAGTTTTAAATATCCGCAAAAATGAAACTGGCAGTTTTACTTTCAGTAATCCTAAAGAGGTACCTAATGAACTAGAGGCAAGTAGCAGAACAATGAAATACAGACAAAAAAACACCTAAAACATTGAATTTAGAGGGTTTAATATTTAAAAAAAGATCCAACTGACAAACCTCGTCGAGTTGAATCTCATTTAAAACTCAATTAAAGTTCACACCAACAATGACTTAGTGATATCTATTATCATTTGTTTGGTTTTTAAAGAATAACGACGGTAATGCTCTGCACGCTCAATTAAGCAGTAACTGGGCATAGGCATGACCGTATTAAGCTTATTAAATTCGCTACTAGGAAGTCTTTCAACCCGTAGATGAGGGATTTTTTCGGCAACAGACGCTTCATTACAAATCGTTAAGGCTAAACAGTCCATAGTGAGCATGTGCCAGTACCAATCTTCTAACTTTTCAACACATTCAATATCTTCAATTAATAAACCATGAGTTTGGCAATAGAGTTCTAATGGATCAATGCGGTTATTAAATCCTTTACAGCGCAAATACACGATAGGATGTTGAATAATGTCATCTAAGTTAATATTAGTGGCAGTGTCCCAAAATAGATGATGACTCTGACCCACCACACACAGGGAGGTGACACTCGCAATCGAAGAGGACTCTAAACCATGAGTATCTTGAGTTTCAAAGCCAATACCAAAATCAAGCTCACCGTTATAAATCAGCTCTTCAGTGTCGTCTTGCCAGCTGTGAAGTTTAACTTTGCCGATAACATCACGCTTAAGATGACTCAAGGCAATCGCCACACTGGTAATAATGCTAGGGGAGACGGCAATATGCAAAATAGGCATTTGTTGATGATTTAAACGGTCATCTGTCACTCGCTCAATTTGACCTACCATGTCACATAATTGGCATATAGGTTGATACAAACGTTCTGCTAACGGTGTCGGTTTTAATCCTTGTTGACGCCGAAAAAATAACTCATCATTAAACATGGCTCTTAATGATGTTAAACAACGGCTAATTTTAGGTGCAGAGACAGCGAGCTCTTTGGCTGCAAAATTAGCAAAACCCGTCTCGTAAATGAGCTTAAAGACCAACAAACTAAAAACATCTAACTCACGGACTTTTTTTAATGCTTGAATATCCATATATCACTTAACTTGTTGCAATGAAGGCAATAAATTAACATGTAATCAAATAAAAAAAGTTGATCTAGTGCTAAATAATACTATCAACTTCAGCTTTTGTTAATGAACGAAATTCGCCAGGTTTTAGCTGATTATCAAGGTAAATGTCACCAATCGACTCACGATGAAGTGCCACAACAGGATTACGAAAACGGCCAAACATGCGTTTAATTTGATGATACTTACCTTCACGCAATACAACGCTTGCTTGATGACTAGACAACAGCGTTAATTGAGCCGCCAAGGTGGTCATGTTTTCATATTCAAAATACATCCCATTGGCAAATGCCTCGACATATTCTTGGTCGATAGGATTAGCCAAGGTGACCAGATAATGTTTAGCAACCTTATGTTCAGGCGCCATTAATGCCGCTGACCATTTAGCGTCATTAGTGATTAATAACAGCCCAGTAGAATGCAGATCTAATCGACCCGCAATATGCAACATATCGTGTTCAACACCGTGTAATAAAGACAATGCCGTCGTATGTTTATCATCAACCGTTGCACTCACCACGCCGTCAGGTTTATTGAGCATAAAATAACAGGGTTGATATTGACGTAACACCACACCATTACATTCAATATGGGTAAATTCATCAATTTGTAAGTCAGGTGATTTGGCAAATTGACCGTCGACAAGCACTTTATGGGTGATTAACAATCCACGGACGGTTTTTTTCGAAATTTGTAACGTGCCAGCAATAAATTGATCAAGTCGACCTCGTTTAGACACCATAAAACTTCACCAATATAGAATGATACCAATTTGTTTAAGAATACCTTATTCTGTTAATGCACAACATCATTAAGGAGTAACATGCTTTCGCAACCTGCTTGTACAGATTTGCGTCCAGATATGACCTGCGCTGAATTAAAACAGGCAATTAAGTCACTGGATCAATATTTACAAGATAACATTTTTCAAAGTGCCATTATTGACACCTTGAACAAGCGCTCGCAGTTCTTCGATGCATTATTATGCCAACTTTGGCTGCCTTTCGAATTAGATCCCGCGCGGATCTCGCTCAATGCTGTCGGGGGTTATGGTCGACAAACCTTACATCCTTTTTCAGATATCGACATTTGCATTATCCATGATGGCCCATTAACGCCTACCGAAGCATCTCGTATTAGCCAATTTCTTACCCAACTATGGGATCTTAATCTCGATTTAGGCCATGCTGTACGCAGCTTGGACGACACCTATCAAGCGTGTAAAGAAGACGTCACCATTGCGACCAGCTTACTGGAAACTCGTCACTTATTTGGTAATAATCAGCATCAACAGCAGGTTCTTAATGCGCTGTACGGCCAAGATTTATGGCAAAGCCAAGCGTTTTTTAATGCCAAACTCAGCGAACAGCAAGAACGCCATGCTAAAGCCCAAGGCACCTCATATAGTATTGAACCAAATCTTAAAACCAGCCCTGGCGGTATGCGCGATATTCAAACCCTTAGCTGGGTGGCCCGCAAGCATTTCGGCGTCGCCAATATGCAATCACTTCGCCACTTTGGTTATTTAACCAATGATGAATACGCCGAATTAATGGAGTGCCAACACTTTTTATTTAGGGTGCGATTTGCCTTACATCAAGCAGCCCAACGCTCCGAAAATCGTTTATTACTGCAATACCAAGCTGAAGTCGCTAAATTAATGGGGTTTGGTGATGGAATGCCCATCGGCGAGAGCGGCAATATTGCCATCGAAAAAATGATGCGCCAATTATTTCGTGCCATGAAACGCATCAGTGAATTAAACAAAATTTTAATGGCCTATTTTCAACGGGAAATTATTCCAGAGCGCAATCCAGAAATTATTGTGATTAACGATAATTTTGAAATTGTCGATCACTATATTCACGTTCGAGACGAAACCGTTTTTATCGATCGCACCCAAATTATGGCGTTATTTGAGTTTATCGCGATTCATCACGACAAAATAATCGGCATTACCGCTGAAACATTACGATCACTGCGCCAAGTAAGACGCCGCTTAATGGGCGACCTGCAAGATTTTGAGCGTTGTCGCGAGCAATTTAAAGCCATCTTTGTTCATCCTCAAGGCATGGGCTTGGCCATTACCTTAATGCATCAACACGGCATTTTAGCGTCTTATTTACCCCAATGGCGTGAAGTGGTTGGCCAGATGCAATTTGACTTATTCCATGCCTACACCGTCGATGAACACACCCACAAGGTGCTTAAAAACATTTACACCTATGATAAAGACATCAAAACGTTAGATAAAGATCTGGTATTAGCCGCTGATATCTATCAGAAAATGTCAAATAAATCGACACTACTCTTTGGAGCATTATTCCATGATTTAGCAAAAGGTCGCGGCGGTGATCATAGTGAATTAGGGGCTGTCGATGCCAGTTTGTTTGCCAAGTTTCATGGTATTAAAGCCTCGCAAGAAGCACTGATTTGCTGGTTAGTAGAACATCATCTGTTAATGTCTATTACCTCACAACGTATGGATATCTACGACCCCGAAGTCGTCAACGCTTTTGCCAAAAAAGTAGGTACCTTAACTCGTTTAGACGCTTTATATTGCCTGACCATTGCCGACATTCAGGCAACTAATGATGACCTGTGGAATGACTGGAAAGCGTCATTATTAAAAGACTTGTATTTTGTTACCCGTAAAGCACTTCGTAATGGTTTTGAAAATATTCTACAACTGCGTACTTTGGTGCGAGAACATAAACAAGAAGCCCTAAACTTATTGGCCGCTGATGAAGACAGCAGCGTATATATCAAGGCATTATGGCGTCGATTACCTATCGCATTTTTCAGTAATGCCGAAGCCGATGATATCGCCAGATATACCCAAGCGATGATTAATCACGATCTTGCGCCAGTAACCGATAATCAATATAACACCTTAATTTTACTCGACGATGCAGTAGTTAAAGGCTGCAGTGACGTGTTTGTGTACACTAAAGATCGCTCAGGCTTGTTTGTTAAATTATTTAATACTTTAGCGACGCTGCGTATTTCGGTAAAACAAGCACAAATTGCCCGTACTAAAGATGGCTACGTGGTTGAGTCATTTAAGGTCCTCGATTTTGATGAAAAACCGATCACCAGTACACAACGTCGTAAACAAGTGATCAATAAACTGCATCAAGTACTGGATAAAGGCATGATTTTATCTAAAAAACGCCAATCCAGGCGCCATCAAAGTTTTGATAATCAACCCAATGTCGAATTTTTACATTCACGTAAATCAAACCGCAGTTTAGTCAATGTATCAGCCTTAGACACCAGTGAGTTTATGGAACAAATCGCCAGTACGTTTAGGGAATTAGATTTGCATATTCATTCGGCTACCATCAGCACGGTCGGTGAACGGGCAGACAACGTGTTTTTATTATCCAACAAAGATGATCAGCAATTAACCCCAGATCAACAACAACAATTGTCAGCGACGTTAATGCAAGTCATCAGCGAAGACGATATCTGAGATGATAAGCGGTGACAAGCGATGACAAGCGATGACAAGCGAAAGAGCCTAGAACGCTTCGCGGCTAGAGGCTATAAAATCAACAGCCTAGTCGCAAAGCGATACTAGCAGGACGCAGTCCGCCCTAGCAGCGAAGCGATACTAGCAAGACGCAGTCCGCCCTAGCAGCGAAGCGATACTAGCAGGACGCAGTCCGCCCCAGCAGCAAAGCGATACTAGCAGGACGCAGTCCACCCTAGCAGCGAAGCGATACTAGCAGGACGCAGTCCGCCCTAGCAGCGAAGCGATACTAGCAGGACGCAGTCCACCCTAGCTGCGAAGAGATACTAGCAGGACGCAGTCCGCCCTAGCAGCGAAGCGATACTAGTATCTCGACATGCTGGCCTGTATTTTGAGGTCGTTTGGGCATCACTTATTAACGACGATCTTTTGCGACACCGTTTGTGCCAGCATTCTTCATACTTTGAGCAAATTGATGACTATGCGATACTTATGCTAATCAACTGCCGTTAATTAGGTCATCATGCCACAAGCCTTTAGTTACACTACTGAGTATGTACTGGATAAAACCTACTTTGAAGAATGCTATCAGCAATCAATTAATCCCAACCCATCACCAAAACGCTTTATTAAAACCACCCTATTTGCACTGGTTGGCTTGGCTATTTTAATGCTCGACTCACTAAGCTCAGCAGCAATGAGTACTAAAGAAACCTACTATTTGGGCTACTTTTTCATTGGATTGGCCGTGGTAGAATTTTTGAGTATTCGCTTTAATAAAACCTGGTGGTTATGGCGTCAAATGATGAGTAAAGCGGCGGGTGAACATGTTAATCTTACTATCGATGATCATGGTATCAACAGTCAGTCTGCCCATGTTAATCAACAGATTTTGTGGACCGATGTGTATCGGATCATTGAAACCGATGTCGGATTTTTAATTAAACTACAAAAAACGACCACTTATTTATCTAAACGTTGCTTAGATGAAAACGCTATCGACTTTATCAATCAGAAACAATAATTAGAAACAATAATCAGAAACAATAATCAGAAACAATAATTAGAAACAATCATTAGAAACAATCATTAGAAACAGTAATTCATAATATCGTTTCGCTATCGTTACGCTAACGCCATGGCGACGCGCTGACGAATATCGGTGAGTAATTCAGCCTCAAACCATGGATTACGGCTAAGCCAAATATTATTACGCGGACTAGGATGCGGTAAGGGAATATAACGAGGTCCAAACGTGCGCCATTGCTGAACAGTTTCGGTTAATTTTTTCGGTTTATGGGTTAAATAATACTGCTGTGCATATTGCCCCACCAGCAATATCAACTGCACGTTGACTAAGTGCCGCAGCAATAAACCGTGCCATTTTGGTGCACATTCTGGCCTAGGAGGTAAGTCGCCAGACTTGCCCTTACCAGAGCCGGCATAACTGCCGGGGAAACAAAAGCCCATCGGCATAATGGCGATTTGCTTGGCATCGTAGAAAACCTCTGTCGTTACACCTAACCATTGTCGTAATCGGTCGCCACTGGCATCATTAAACAAAATACCTGACTGATGCACTTTACGTCCAGGGGCTTGACCAATGATCAGTACTTTTGCTTGCGGATCAATTTGCACCACGGGGCGCACGCCATCGACTAAACTTGATGCACAAAGCTGACAATTTTTGACTTGAGTCAGTAACGGAGCCATGTCCACTACTACCCTACTGTTTGCATATAAAATCATAAAAAGCCCGTAAATTGTTATATCCACCGGAACTAAGAGGCAGTAATATTGGTCTAATAACAAAGTTCTCCCAAGAAGGAACAACCATGCAATCATCACGTCTCACCCATATCACTTTAGTCGCAATGTTAATAAGCAGTACAGCAATAAGTTTTAACGCTGCCGCCCTTCCCCAAGCGCCAATGGAAGATGTGTTGTCTTTAAAAGGGGCCTGCCAGCAAATTGCACTTGAAGATCAACTCCCAGAAAACGAAGTCGCGACATTTTTGCTTGATTGCGTGAATGACCAATTAACTGAAATGGGCTACGAACGCGTTGCTAGTCTAGATTAATAGTATCAACTAACCCGATAAAAAAACGCCGTTAAGGCGTTTTTTTAGTTGCGCTAATCGATCTTAAAACCCTTGGCACAATATCCCTATCGATGCACCTATGCCTACAAACCAAGTCAACGAGCGTAATGTACCGAAGTTCAATAAATACAGAACATGGTAAACCAACCGCGCCACCACATGCACAATCGCTAAAAGCGCGACCAAATCGGTAACATTATTGGTGACTAACGCAGTTAATACTGCAATACCAAAAATGATCAGCGATTCAAATGCATTTTGATGCCCCGCTAATGCTCTAGCACCGAAACCGGTTAATTGAGCTTGCTGCTCCCGCGGATGGTTATTGTCATATCGGCCCAATTTAGTCATTGCCATTGCTAACGGTACTTTTGCGGCATAAGGCAATAAAACGGCTATTAATAAACAAATAAGTATCGTCTGCATATAATCTGTCCTTAGTTATCAATTTTTTATTATGTGTTTGCTATGTGTTTTTTAACTCCGATTGAACCCGCTCCTGTTGGCTGTCGACATTGTATTGATCACAATGTGGGCAATACAGCGTGATCAATACAATGTGATCACATTCGCCGCTCAACACCGCATCAATAATAAGCCAAGTCATATCATGCTTAAGCATTTATTGAGCAAATAGTATCCAGTAAATCGTAAACTTTCTTTCTCTTTACAAATCAATCACAAGTTAACACATCTACAACATTTCAGTCACTAGTCTACACTTTACGTTGAAAGATTTTTGATCGCACCACGGTCAATACTAATAACGCCTAACGAGAATGATGGGGGTCATCCACGATAGTATCCATCAACCTTGTCATGGGTAAACATGAATAGCAGTAAATATAATAACCACCAATGCAAGGAACACATCATGAATATTAAAGCACAAAGCAGCTTAACTGGCGCAGCATTAGCACTCGCAATGGCAAGCTTGTCAGGTCAGGCTATGGCTGCTGAAACAAGCTCTGCACCTATGGCTGCGGGTCAAACCGATTTAGTCCATTGTTACGGCGTTAACGCCTGCAAAGGCCATAACGATTGTAAAACCGCAGACAATGCCTGTAACGGTAAAGCAAGCTGTAAAGGTAGCGGGTTTGTTGGTATGCCATCAAAAGCCTGCGCTGATGTTGGCGGCACTCAAAAAGATGACTGGGTTGGCAAAGTGACCAAAGCAGATTTAGTCCATTGCTATGGCGTTAACGTATGTAAAGGTCATAACGACTGTAAAGGCGCAGATAACGCTTGTGGTGGAATGGCAAGCTGTAAAGGCTCTGGTTTTGTTAACACCACAGCAAAATCATGTGCTGACATTGGTGGCAAAACCAGCTAATTCAGCTTAAATTTAATGACTCTGTCTCTAATCTCTATTCAGAGTCATCAAATTATTTATATTACCGCGTCATAAACTTATTTATACCTTAGTGCCATTAACGTATTTTGATCTTAGCGCGAGCACATCTTTGCAGCGCGAATGCCAGTAACTAAGCAAATAACTAAGCAAATAACTAAGCAAATAACTAAGCAAATAATTAAGCAAATAATTAAGCAAATAATTAAGCAAATAATTAAGCAAGTAACTAGGTCCGTTACTAGGTCCGCAGAAATAGGATACCCCATGCCAGATACGCGTATTACAGAAGACTTTCTTGGATTTGGCTTAGGTTTGCGTACTGACCACTTCGAATATATTTTACAACACCAACCAGACATTGACTGGTTTGAAGTCCTGTCTGAAAACTACTTAGTGGCCGGTGGTAAACCCCGTTATTATCTTGAAGCGATTGCCGAACAGTATCCGGTGGTGATGCATGGCGTATCGATGTCGATAGGCAGTACCGATCCTTTAGATATGGATTATCTTAAAGCACTAAAAAAGCTCAGTAACGACATTCAGCCTAAATGGATATCCGATCACATTTGCTGGACATCACTCCACGGTGTCAACAGTCACGATTTACTGCCCTTACCTTATACCGAAGAAACCGTTAACCATGTGGCACAGCGAGTTAGGCAAGTACAAGATGTTCTAGGTCGTCGTATTTTACTGGAAAACGTGTCGAGTTATTTGTCTTACCAAGACTCGACCATGGATGAATGGGACTTTTTAAGCCAAGTGGCTGAAGCGGCAGATTGCCTGATTTTACTCGACATCAATAATATTTATGTCAGCGCCCGCAATCATCATTTTAATCCGCTCGATTATCTTAACAAAATCGACCCACGTCGAGTACAGCAATTCCATTTAGCGGGTCACAGTGATTATGGTGATTACGTCATTGATACTCATGACCACGATATTACGCCGTCAGTGTGGACCCTATACCAAGCCGCACTTGAACGCTTTGGTGCCGTCAGCACCATGATTGAGCGCGATGCTAATATTCCACAATTTCCCGCGTTATATAATGAATTACTTGAAGCTAAGAATATTGCTCAGTTAACCTTACCGGACCACCCAGCATTAGCCCGCTCACACTTTGGTACTCGCACACTTAGCGAGACGAGCAAGCTCGCCTCAGCAAGCCCCCATCATGATTCACCGCAAAAAATCAGGGGATAGACATGAGCCGTTTAGCTGAAATACAACAGCAATTTATGCAATTTTTACTTTCTGATAAAGCAAATGATAACCATGGCCAAATTCAGTCGGTGATGCAAAAAAATGTGTCTGATCAAGCCGGGATCAGTGCCGAGATCCGTCTAGCCATTTATGCCAACGCTTATCGCATCCGTTTAAAAGAAACCATCGAAACCGATCATCAGATCCTCGGGCTGTATTTAGGCGATGATTTGTTCGACAAAATGGCCGCAGATTATACCCGCGCTTATCCTTCGAGTAATAAGTCATTGCGCCAATTTTGCGATGCACTGCCCGATTTTTTACAACAAGATGATTTTTTTAAACAGCACCCAATCATTGCTGATTTAGCCCGATTTGAACGCCGGTTGCTTAATGCGTTTGACGCAGCCGATAGCCCACGCGCTAGCTTTAATGACTTACAAGCATTACCGCCACAACAATGGCCTAATTGCTGTTTACGTTTTCATCCCAGCGTGCAAGTGTTTACTTGTCATAGTAATGCCGTTGAAGCTTGGCAAGCCTTAAAAATAGACACCCCGCCACCTGCGCCAGACTATTTGTCACCTCGCGCGTGGTTACTATGGCGCGGTGGATCTCGCTTAACCGAGTTTGTGTCATTGTCTGCTGAACAACATGGATTATTGCTCGGTTTTATTCAGGGAAACAACTTTGCCAACCAGTGTGAACACATGCTTGAATGGCATGACGAGCAGTCAGCGCCACTGATGGTATTACAAACCTTACAAGCTTGGTTTCAACAAGGGTTAATTCGAGCGGTAGTGAGTCGCTAATAGTGAATTGTTAAAGTTGATTCGTTAGAAGTGATGGGCTAATAGTGAACCAATAGTGATGAGCTAACAGTGAACCAATAGTGATGAGCTAACAGTGAACCAATAGTGATGAGCTAACAGTGAACCAATAGTGAGTGAACCAATAGTGAGTGAACCAATAGTGAGTCGCTAATGACGTGTCAGCTTTGTTGAGCAGGTAACCAGACTTTGACGCTTAAGCCGCCTTGTGGGCGGTTTTGCATGCTAATCCGTCCGCCGTGGGCCTCAATAATTTCGCGGCATAATGGCAAGCCAATGCCAGTGCCAGACTGTTTGGTCGAATAAAAAGGCAATAACGCCTGCGATAATACTTCGCTCGACATCCCGCTGCCTTGATCATCCACTTTTATCAATAAACCCGCAAGCGGATGAATCGTTTCGTCAAAGCTCAGCGCCACATTATCGGCACTAGAGCCGGACTCATGGGCATTTTTAAGTAAATTAATCAGTACTTGTTCTAATTGCACTGCATCGAGCTTAATCGCGGTTTGCGGTAAGGCTGATAACAGACGAAACGGATATTGCTGCGCCAGCTGCTGGGTCATCTTAGTCCAATCAATCAGCTCTTTTTGTGGCAGTGGCAGTTTGGAAAACTGGGCATAATGGGAAATAAATTGACTTAAATGAGTGGTGCGATTTTCAATAGTATCAAAAATTAATTGCAGCTTATCATTATCTAAATGTTGGGTTAAAAACTTACCCGAATTGACCATGGAGGCAATGGGCGCGACCGAATTATTGAGCTCATGGCTGATAATTCGAATGACCTTTTTCCACACAGCCACTTCTTGACGATTAAGCTCTTTAGTCAGCTGTTTAAGTAGAATTAAATGGTGCTGCTGATTGTTTTGGGTAAAACGCCCACGAGAAATATGCCAGGTTTCAACATCGCTACTATCAGCGTTATTATCAGCGTTACTACCAGCGTTACTACCAGCGTTATTATCAACATCATCCGAAGTGCTATCGCTGCTGCCCATCGAAAACAAGCCTTCTTGTTCACTGTTTAACGCCGTTTTAAGCGCATCGGGTAACGTAACGACAAGTTCTGGTAACAACATGCCTTCTACTTTGACACCCTGATTAAACAAATGCCTCGCGGCGCCATTCGCATAAATAACCCGTTGATTATCATCAATTAACAGCATGACATTAGGCGAGTTTTGAATCACCTTATCGAGCATTAACTCACGCTGATAAATAAACTGTCGCTCGCTGCGCAATTTTGCCGACGCTTGGTTATATAAGCTCACTAACGCATCTAACTGTGGCTCGCCGTAAGGATGCAGCGACACACTAAAGTCATTATCTTTAAAGTTAAGTAGACCGATTTCTAATGCTCGTAGACTGTCACTCAATCTGCGGGTAAGCCACATGCTGCAAAAATAACACACGGCCAGCATCACAATAATAGCCAGCCATAAGGTGTCGTCACCCAATGTAAGCCACACTAAAGCCCCTGACACTGAACCCAAAAGGCAGCTCAACATGTTACTGAGCAGCAATTTAGTGCGTAACGATAACATCATTATTTAGTCACCCTAAGGCCGTATTTCTCCATCCGGCGATACAAGGCTTGCCTACTTAAGCCAAAGGATTTTGCCACTCTGGCGATAACGCCATTATATTGCACTAAGGCATCTTCTATCTGTTGCTTATCTGGTTCGCAAATCGACTGAGTATCATCCATACCCTGCTCTCGTTGGCCAAAATGATGTTCAACGACAAGCGCATGCTGGGTAGCCGCGCCGCCATTAGCTATCGCCATCAAGCCAAAGTCATCAATCGTTAATTGTGGTGACTTGGCTAATAGCGCCGCCCTTTTGCAGGCATTTTCTAATTCGCGCACATTACCCGACCAACTATGATTAATTAACGCCTGCTGGGTCGACTTATCAAGGCTAAAATTAGCACCAATAAAGTGTTTCACTAGCGGTAAAATATCATCTTGGCGTTGATGCAATGGCGGCACACTCAGTTCAATCACATTTAAGCGGTAAAATAAATCTTCACGAAAGCGGCCATGGGCAATGTCATCGGCCAAATCGGCATTGGTAGCACTAATCACCCGCACATTCACTTTGCGGGTTTGGTGACTGCCTAAACGTTCAAACTCACCGGTTTGCAGCACCCGCAATAACTTAACTTGACCAGACAAAGGCAAGTTGCCAATTTCATCTAAAAATAACGTACCGCCGTCAGCGGCTTCAAAACGCCCCATGCGGGTTTTATTAGCGCCCGTAAACGCACCGGCTTCTGCGCCAAACAGTTCGGCCTCTAATAAATCCATTGGTAATGCGCCAATGTTAACCTTAATAAACGGCTGGTCTTTTAATGGCGAGTTGGCCTGTAAAATATCGGCTATTTTGTCTTTTCCGGCACCATTAGGGCCGGTGATCATCACGGATACATCGGAGCGGGCAACTTGCAACGCCAAGTCAACACAACGCTGCATTGCACCACTACCAAAAATCAAGCCACATAAGTCGGCACCATTAATGGCCGACATCCGATCGCTGTGAATTCGACTTAGTTGGCTATTTTGCTGTGACAATCGATAAATAGATAATAAGTTACTAATGCTATTTAAAAGCTTAGCGTCATCCCACGGTTTACCCATGTAATCGGCCGCACCCGCTTTGACTAACTCGACAGCGGTTTCTAATTGAGTCCAGGCGGTCATTAAAATAATCGGTAAATTAGGCTGCAACTGACGCAAAGCATAAAACAGCTGTTTGCCCTCTTCACCCGAGGTGGTGTCGCGGCTAAAATTCATGTCTTGAATAGCCAAGCTGATCTCTTGCTTGGTGACAATTTCAATGGCCGCTTCTGGTGTGTGACAAAAAACAGCTTGGTAGCCATGCAGCTCAATCATTAGCGCAAGTGCTTGGCAAATTGGGTGATTGTCATCAACAATTAAAATAGTGTCCATTGCAGTATGCTTGCGTCCAATTAGGTTATCTCTAAACAACAGTATGTTTAAACGGCAGTATGTTTAAACAACATTAGCATGACGTAATAACAAATCGTCACGCTATCGTAAATAATTTAAATGAAAAATATCGCCATGTTAATCTCTTTACACACTGCGGGTCGCCATAGCCGGTGAAATATTGGCGGCTTTGGTGGCGGGCACGATGACCGCCAGCGTGGTAACCATTAACAAACCCATGACCGATACGATAGGATACATTATCGGCACCATAGGTAAGCTGTACAGCTTCATCAATTGCTGACCCAGCACGAGCGACAACAGGCCGCCTATCACCCCGCCAACAATACAAATTAAATAGTTTTCGATCATAAAGTATTCAATGATGTCACGCTTATTAGCGCCTAGTGCACGACGAGTACCGATTTGTTTAGTGCGACGTTGAATATTAAACATCACCATGCCCGTTAATCCTAGCGCAGTAATAAGTAGCAGTAACACCACCATAATACTCAGTACCGTCGCCATTAGTCGGTGATTACCGTAGGTAATGGATCTTATCTCTGACAGCGTTTGAAAGTTATCAAACACGCGATTGGGGTTTTCAGCATGCAATGCTTTGCGGATCGCTTCTTCTAACGCGGGAATATGCTCAGGTAACGCTCGCACCATGTAAGACTTGTTGCTACCATTGCCACCAAAGTCGATATTTTGGATCACGCTATATTCAAAGTTTTCATGGTCAACCCAAGCACCTTGCAACTTATCCACCACGCCAATAATCGTCACAGCTTGCTCACCTTGATATAGGGTTTTACCCAGCGGTGACTCATCGCCCCAAAAGGCTTTGGCTAAGGGCTGTGACACTAACGCCAGCATGCCACTGTCATCTAAGTTGCTATTGATTTCGTCGGCAGTAAAATTACGCCCGGCAATTAACTTAGCCCCCATCACATCCAATAAATGTTCATTGCCCAAGTAAAAAGCAAATCCAGGGGTACTTTTAGCCGTATCTGGATTAGGGCCATCAACATAACGGTCCATCCAGCCACTGTCGCTTAAAGGCAACATATTGCTGGAACTGGCATCGATGACGTTCGGTAATGAACGCAAAATGAGTTGATCAACCTGATTTTGCTTCGCATTATCGATGGCGGGGTCAAAGTTATACACACTAAATGTGAGTATTTGATCTTCAGCATAACCAGACTCACGCTGCATTAACGACAAACGCTCGTTAATTATAAAGCTGGCATTGGCCACAATCGCAACAGAGAGAATAATCTGTAATAACAATAAAATAGGTGCACTTTTACTGCGCATTAAACTGGATAAAATCGGTTTAATATATAACATGATGATGTCCTTATTGGGCTTTTAAATACACACTGGGTTTAGTGCGGCACACCACCCACGCAGGGTAAATACCAGCCAAAACCGCGGTAGAAATCGCTATTAACGGGGTGATAAACCACATACTGACATCAAGTCCTGTCACACTTTGGTCCATGTCAAAATAGCTGTGCAACGCCGTCAACGAGCCCCACGCCCACAACAACCCGACCACGCCACCGATAAAGCCAATCATGCCCACTTCGACCATGTACTGACTAAAAATCTGTCCACGACTGGCGCCAATGGCACGGCGAACGCCAACTTCTGGCGCACGCTTTAAAAATTTGGTCAGTAATAACCCGAGGATATTCACCAAGCACACACTTAAAAACAGTAAGCTTAATCCGACTAATATTTTGTTATCTTTAGGTACCACATTATTGTCTTCAAGCCATTTGTCGATATCACTGATTTGCACAGATTCTGCGGGGGTTTTAGCGGTGTCAGTAAAGCGGCCAATGGCTCGTTGCTGCTCGACATAACGCGTTAACCAGCCGAGATAGCTTTGCTTTTTCTCGTCGGTGGCCAGCTCGGTCCAAAATTGAATCCACACTTTTTCAGACACTAATCGATCCTTGTAAGTCAGCATAGGTTCAAATTTCCAACCCATGGTATTGCCCCACACATCAAATTCTTCTTGGCCAGTTAACGAGAAAGGAATAAATATTTCTTCCGCGTCATTAAATGCGCCATTGAGAGGATCGTAGTATTTGGGCTGTGGATTCCAGTCATCAATCACCCCGACGATTTGGTAAGGTTTACGGTTTAAAAATACCGTTTTACCCACACTGTTTTTACCTTCAAAAAAGCGTAAGTTTAATTTTTGACTAATCACCACTTGATAAGCGGGGCGTAAATCGACGCTAGCATCCCAGTAACTACCATATAAAAATGGCACCGAAAAAATTCGGAAAAAGTCCCTATCGGTCACTCGAACACCGTTCAACACTGGCTCAATTTTTGGGTTGTCAGACTGCAGGGCTAAGCCAGTACGGTAAGTCGCTGCCTTAAGGCTTAATTCATTGTTATTACGTAAATTAATCGCATCGGTATAAGTGATATTTGCCATTAACTCATCCCACGTATCCAACCCTTGGCTCCATAACTGCACCGAGTTAATCACCTCACTGCGATCGCCCGCCGGATTATAAGACATGGTTTTGTAGACATTGAGCGTGGTGATGGTAATGCCGATACCAATCGAAATCGCTAACACCATTAACATTGATAACATGGGCGTTTGTCTAATGCTTCGCCACGCTAAATCGCAATAATAAAAAAACATCAGTATTCCCCTTAGCGGTTACGAGTGCCGGTGGCAGCGTGTTGATACATCGAAAAATCACATACTTGACCATCAACAATCTGAATATTGCGCTGAGCGCGGCGGGCCAATTCTGGGTCATGGGTCACCATGATAATGGTGGTACCGTTTTGATTGATATTTTCCAGTAATTCCATCACTTGGCGTGCCATTAAGCTGTCTAGGTTCCCTGTGGGTTCGTCGGCGAGTAAAAACCGTGGCTCCCCCGCTAATGCACGCGCTATCGCGACGCGCTGTTGTTGCCCGCCAGACAATTGGGTCGGCAAATGCTTCATCCGCGCACCTAAGCCCACTTGTTCAAGAGCCGATTCAACTCGGCGCTTACGCTCGCTGGCATTCATACCGCGATAACGTAATGGTACTTCGACGTTTTCGGCTAAATTAAGATCGGTGATTAAATTAAAACCTTGAAAAATAAAGCCGATTTTTTCATTGCGCACTTTGGCACTTTTGTTATCGCTTAAATTAGACACATTAACGCCATCAAGACGATACTCGCCAGCAGTAAACCCTTCTAGCAGACCAGCAATATTCAAAAAGGTGGTTTTACCCGAACCAGACGGACCGGTAACCGCGACAAACTCGCCTTCGTTAACTTCAAGATTAAAATCGCGCAGGGCATGGGTTTCAACTAAATCAGTTTTGAACACTTTGCTGATGTTTTTCATGGATAACATAGTGACTTTCCTTGGTGAATTTGGGGTAACATCCCAGCGGCTATGGCTGCTAATGCAAGTGCTGCTAAACCAAATGCTGTTATGTTAATAAAAGGGCTAAAACTGTAGCTTAATGTGTGCAATTGAGCTGATATCAATATGTAAACTGACTATAGGGTTGTTATCCCACAGACGAGTCGATACCTGGCTGCTCATATCAATTAACTGCAAACTGACAGATAACCAGTCAGTATGATTATCAATACGATAAATAACGGCTATGGCCAAAAGAACCAGCGCGGCTAACGCAATAAATTGTCTACGTTGAGTGAATGTCATGGGATATCCTTACTCGATTAGTATTTGTAGTTATCGACTTACGCTGTCAGCTTAAGTTCTCGACCTGTTTATCAAATTAGTTATCGGATCTGAATCTTGGGTTCATGTTTAAAGGTTTCGGTGCCCGATATCACCCACACCTCACCTTCTTCACCCCCTTCAAGCACTTCAACTTGGCTCATACTGCGTGCGCCAAGCTTGACCGTTTTATGGCGGGCAACAGACTCACTCACTTGGTAGGCCATTTCACCGCCAAGATTGAGAAAATCACCGCGCTTTACCATCAACACATTGGGGCGATTTTCCAGTAATACTCGGGCAGATAAACGTTGGTTTTGGCGCAAAGATAAGGTGTTACTGTCGGCAAAACGCACTCTGGCAGTCACTTCACGGTTGCGTACTTCAGGTGATATTGACGACAATTGCCCTACCACATTGACGTTGCCAAAGCTCAGCTCAACATCCATACCCAGTCCCAACTCATCAGCATAAGACTCTGGCACAGCCAGTTCTGCTTCAAAGGCCGTTAAATCGACTACGGTTAACATCGGCTGGCTCGCGCCAATACGGGCCTTTTGCTCCACCAGCCAATTACCAATAATGCCGCTAACAGGCGCAATAATATTGAGGGCATTGGCTTGGCGGGTTAACTCACTCACTACCAGTGCTTGGCGTTGTACTTCAAGGGTACGGTTTTTAATTTCAAAACTGAGGGTGTCGCGCATCAACTCGACTTCTTGCTGGGCGTGCTTATGCAGTAATTTTGCTTTGTGTAAGTCATCTTTGCTTTTTTCAAAATCGATTTTGCTGATCAAACTCGACTCTATCAATTGATCGCCACGACGGCTTTCGCGATCAGCGGCTTCTAAATCCACTTTCGCCATGTCTAATATCTGGCTCACCCTAAGCTGCTCACGGCGAGCATCCAACTTAGACCGCTCTAAATTACCTTGCATACCTTCAAGTAATGACTGCTGCTGTTGCAGCTCACTTTGCAAACGCGGGCTTTCAATCTTGGCCACCACTTGTCCCTGCTCAACTTCATCGCCGGGCAGACTGAGTAACGTCACCACACCTTCTTCAGTGCTGTATAAAATCGGCGCGTTAGCCGCCACAATTTTACCTGTGGTGGCGATATCACGAACCAAGGTGCCACGGGTTAGCGTTGCTAAGCGTAAGTCAGCACCATCAACTGAACGCACTGAGCTGTCATGGCCTAAACTTGCCCACACCAATGCACTCATCAAAATAGCACCGCAGCCTATTATCAAGGGTAAGCGCAACTTATTGCCTAACTTCGGCGCGATAACGGTATCTTGGCTACTTGTGTCTTTAATCATCTCAGTTCCCCAGTCGGTGCTGACAACACACACCACTTCACGTATATACCAAGGTAAAGCACAAGCCATGCCAATAGTTATTTATTGTTATTTTTCATAATGATAAGAATTAAAAAAGATAGCCGAACAGCATAAAAGTGTCCGCGGACAGCTTTAAAACTGTCCGTTCAATAGAAAAGTGTCCGAGCGGACACTTTTTGTTTTATGGATATAGGGGGCTATCTACTTCGCGAACAGAAACGATTGATGCCTGTAGGTAATATATTTAATAGTGATTAAATCATTTTTGGTCAAAAGTGTGTTTAAGATATGGCCTGCGGCCACTAACGCTTAAGATCGCAAGGTTCCACCCTGCACGGGCCAAAAGGGGATCAACAGCAATCCCCTCTTGGATCACCCCTGCCGTTCCGGCAACATTTTCGCTGTTTAACCAAACAACAGCAGCGAAAAAATTGCGACGGAAATTGATCCAGCTTTAAACCGTATTTGTAGCCGTCTTCGGCCTTATTCGAAAATGCTAACGCTTCCGATGGGGCGTCCCTTCCCCTCGAAAGCTAGCTGGCCGTCCATGGCCAGCTCACGTCATTTTCTTCAACGGCCTCAAGTCCAGAGTTGAATTTAGGCATTTTCAATCAAGACTTCTAAGTAAATTATGGACAAAAGTGGGTTTAAGATATGGCCTACGGCCACTAACGTCGTGGCGCTTCACCCACACCAGACCAAGAGGAAACCAACGGCCGTTCCCTCTTGGAACTCCCAGCCGCCCCGCGACATTTTCAAACAGCGAAAAGGTCGCCACGGGGATTTATCCAGCTTTTAACTTCATCTGTAACCGTCTTCGGCCTTATTCGAAAATGCTATCGCTTCCGATGGTACATCCTGTACCGCGAAAGCTAAGCTCACATCCATGTGAGCTTCACGCTATTTTCTTCAACGGCCTCAAGTTCAGAGTTGAATTTAGACTTTTGCAAGCGTTACTAACTCGTTTATGGACATTAATCAGTTAGATCTTAAGCCCAAAAATATACGTTTCGCATTATCATTAGTAATGACTATCTTAAGAAAGCGGGTTTATGTTCACTGAGAGATGGATCGCAGTTCATTACCTAACCATAAAGTTTAGGTTAGGCGTTCTAAATGAACCGCCCGGTGCGGAGCAGCATGTAGGGTGGTGCGAGGCTGGAGGTTAGATACCTCCGGTTACCCGATTATATTTTTATTACCACTGAACCAAGCAAAAATAATGGTAAGCATTTTCACCTGAAACGTCATCAGTAATTTCTTCAAACTTATCTGACAACAACTTGTTCGCTAGTTTTTGTGATGCTAGATTATCAATACCAACAACGGCTTCAACGTAGAAGCTACTTATACCTTTCCGCTGAAATTCGGCCTTAACCTCATCAATACTTTTTTGAACTATTTCAGTTGCTAAGTTCTGCCTCCTATATTCAGGGGGGTACAGCATATCCAATGTTTAAACGCGGAACTCCCTTTGTAGGATCCTCAAATACGAACGTTGTAAAAGCTTTAATGATATTTGATTCAACTTTCACGAACGTCAAACGATAACATCCGTTTGGCTGGTCAACAAACATCTGTAGTTCTTTGTGTACCTTACATACCCGTAATGGAATCCCGTTAAAAATCTCAGCTTGTAAACTAGTTAACGCATCCATAGGATTTGTCATTGAACCCATCTGGTATCTCCATGCTCAAGAAATATAACGCCAACCTAAACCGCAGCTTGCTGGTGCAGGTTTTGCGCCTTTTGCTTATTGCAAAAAATGCGACAGTAAGCAACAATGCAAGCAACAATGCCACCCATTTTTCTAGCTAATTAACTTAACCTCTTTCAACCTAGATGACGATAGCCTTCTATGACTAGCCAAATGGGAAGACAATAGATTTCATCAAAAAAATACGCTCGCAATGTTTAGACGCGGTCAATATAATAAATCCAACACAACATAAAAACCTGATATTAATCAAGTAGAAATTAAGTGGCAGGTTTTATAAATTAACGGTTAAGCGCACAGCCAACGCTGGCAGTTTGATGCACCTTGTCGTCGTTTTCTATCTAGATGCTCACAATATTCAGTTAATGCCGGTAACGCACCGACCGCACCTTTGAATAAATGACCAAATTCGGTGGTTATTTTTAACCAGTTTTCTGCGGGAATATTGAGTCTGTTTAGGATATGTTGGCTACTTGAGCTAATAGCACCCCGCTTGTCTTCACGGATAATACGGCCGGTATCTTCTACAAGTACAATATAGTCTTCTACACGGAACATCAGTCCTTTAGGCATTCCTTGACGTTCATTACCAACAAAAGGCAGTAACTCTGCTGGTTGTTCACCTTTTATCGCTGAGTTTATTCGACGTTGAATGCTAGTGTAATCTGAGGTTTCGGGGGTTGTTGCCATTTTTGCGCGAATAGGGTTTAAATCGACATAGGCCATGCAAGCTAATACCGCAGCTTCATCTAATAACGCCTGGGATTTAAAACGTCCCTCCCAGAACCTGCCAGTGCATTTATCTTCTTTATTAGCCATTCTGGCAATCGGCTCACTCAAGGAACGCATAAACCAACTGATATCGACCAAGCGTTGTCGGTATTGAGTAATACAATCATTCACTGTTTTAAGCTCAAATTCGTTTAGGTCTTCACCTTTGATAAACTTTTGCGTTAACAATGTGCCCTTAAAGCCTTTGTGCCATTGAAAAAGTACGTCTTTATCTGACCAGTTTTTGGCTTTGTCTGCATCAACCTTAACCACAACATGCAAGTGATTACTCATCACCGCATAGGCGCAGATATCAACTGCAAAAATGGTGGCAAGTTCAACAATGCGTGAATCAACCCACTCTCGTCGATGTTCGAAGTTTTCACCCGTCGTGTTATCAATACCGCATAGAAATGCTTTACGAACAACACGTGAACAGCAGTGATAATAGGGCGTGTCATCTAAACTGACTATTGTTTGTCTTGGTCTGGCCATCATTCATTACCTGCAAGTAAATAAAGATAACTAAAGACTAGACCAATGCTTAAATATTCGCCAATAATCATGGGTGACTTGGTCTTAACTAAAGACTAGACCAATGCTTAAATATTCGCCAATAATCATGGGTGGCTTGATCTTACTTGTGATGACCCTGTAGCAGAGCCAGGGCGACCGCATTAGTGCTTAATAATCCACCTATGTGATGAAGGTGGACTCGATTGCATTAATCCGCGCTTGTTTGTTTTCAGCTTAACGGCCGTACAATTATTGAATATTTATCGGACAATTTGTGAGTGAAAAACGTTCATGCGGTTGCCCTGGTAGCAGAGCACTCTGTTTTTTGATAAACAAGCTTACATGATGGAGCGGGCGAAGCTATTTAGTCCCTATCCACAACATCATCTCACTATGTTCTTCAGCGGCTAATTAGAATGCCACTTCTTGATAGAGCAGCATTCTATATTTTCATGAAAGGTTCTGCAGAAGCTAAATTGCTTTCACTTCAATTCTTTGATATTTATCTTTGTGCCCCTAATTTTCATGCCTTTATTTTTTTTAGAGGAGCACTCACCACTAAGATGGCAACCAATACATTTATTTCCTCTACGCTTTTCGCTAACTATTTTGCCAATCGATAACGTGAGAATAATAATAATAGTTAAAGCTACAATTACATCTGTCATATATATCCTAGTTAAGACCCTTGTTGAGTTTTAGATCTTCTTGCGTACAACCTTTTCTAATTAGGTATATTAAAATCCCTAAAAGTCCTAAACAAGTGAGAAGGCCGTATACAAAACCTTGACCTAATGACCCAGTAGTAAAAAGTGTGCCGATTTGATAAGTTATAAATGCAACAAAATAACCCATGCCAAACTGGAATATAACGCCTCCCCACAACCATTTCTTATCTTCTAACTCAGCATTCATCGCACCAATTGCTGCGAAACAAGGAGGGGTAAAAAGGTTAAACATGAGATAGGATAACGCTGCGACAGTTGTTAACCCCATTATACCTGCCACATCGGAGCTTCCAGAAACTAACGCAAGTTTTTCTGTATCAATGAAGTTAGTAATCCCGTATACAACTGCAAGTGTCCCTACTACATTTTCTTTGGCGATAAATCCTGTGATAGCCGCTGCCGCAAGCTGCCATACTCCAAAGCCTAGGGGGATTAATATCATAGCAAATGGCGAAGCTAGTCCGGCTAAGATACTTGAGCCCTCAGCACCTTCAGCAACAACTTGGAACTGCCAATTGAAAGTTTGCATAATCTGAACCGCTGCGTTACATACAAGGATTATGGTACCGGCTTTAATAATGAAAGCTTTAGCACGTGAAAGAGTTGACTCTGTTGCTCTTTTGATGCTGGGAAATCGGTATTCGGGTAATTCCAATATGAAAAAAGGTCGTGAATTTTTTTCTCCTGTAATTTTTCCTATTATCAATGCACTGATAATAATGATAGCAATACCTACAAAGTACATGAGGGTCCCTACCCATGCAGAGTCATTGAAAAATACTCCCGCAAACAAAGCTATTACAGGCAGTTTAGCTCCACAAGGCATAAAGGGAGTCAGCATTGCAGTCGTTCTTCTTTGTCTTTCGTTTTGTATCGTCCTGGTTGCCATTATTCCAGGAATAGAACAACCAGTACCAATAACCATTGGAATAATGGACTTACCAGACAGGCCTACTGTTTTGAAAAAACGGTCCATTACAACAGCTACTCGAGCCATATAACCACTATCTTCAAGCAGTGCTAATAAGAAAAAGAGAACCATTATTAGAGGCAGAAAACCAACAACTGCACCAACGCCTCCAATAATACCATCTAAAAGTAATGATCCTAATAAAGGGGAAACGTCATCACCAAGTAACTGCTCTACTAGAGAGTACAGACCATCTATCCATCCACCTAGAACATCAGCCAAAACTGGACCTAAGTGAGTTTGAGAAATAGAGAAAATGCTCCACATAACCAATGCAAATATCGGAAGTCCCATCCATTTATCAGCTAAAACCCGATCTATTGAATCTTGTGTCGTCTGCTTAGAGCTTTCAACTTGCCTTGTTTCGACTGCTTTCACTATATTTTTCACAAACTCAAATCGTTTCGTATTACCCACTTCTACTGAGTTTCTATCATTTAAATCAATGTTCTGAAGGCTGAATGGGGCTGTTTGCGATTGACCTTTTATCGCTATAGATTTAGCAATTAATGTGTCCAATCCATTGCCTTCACTTTGTAATGAGATTGTCTCAACTACAGGGCACCTCAACAACCGACTTAACTCCTGTAAGTTGATCACATTTTTTTTGTCCCGAGTTAAATCATATTTATTTAGTGCAACAATAACCGGAACGCCAAGATCTAACAGCTGCGTTGTAAAGAATAGGCTTCGATTCAGGTTTGTTGAATCAACAACATTTATAATAACGTCTGGGGCTTCGCCCTTTATAAAATTTTGAGTGATTGTTTCTTCGGAAGAAAATGGTGACATTGAATAAGAACCAGGTAAATCTACGACTGTAATAGCATTAGTAGTTTGAGTTAAAGCTTCTTTGATTATGCCTTCTTTTTTACTAACGGTTACACCAGCCCAATTGCCTACATGTTCCATTTTTCCAGTTATGGCATTAAATAGTGTGGTTTTACCGCTGTTTGGATTGCCTGCTAGTGCTATTTTCACGATTTATTCCAATTTAGATTTTAAGTTAATTTATGTGAACGCTTTCTATTTAAACGAGTATGATAGCTTTTGCTAAATCAGCATCAATACTGTACCTAGCATCCTTTATAGCTATAACGTAATTGCCAGATAAATGAGATATCACGGTTACCTGTTGTCCTTTGAAACAACCCAAAGTGAAGAGAAAATCATTCATCTTCGGATCATTTGAAGCGACGTTTTCAATTGTGTACATCCTACTCAGTTCAGCGTTATATAGTTTTTTTACTTGACGATTTTGTATTGTCGTCTGATTTTTTGAGCTTGACAGTTTTGCTAAGATATTCGGTAATAGACTAAACACGGCTTTGATCATAATTTCAACTCCAACAAATGGGTCTACTTATTCTTGAACGCTTGTTGAAAATCAGGCGTTACGGCTGAGAACAAGAAGCTTCAAATGGTAATAACTATTACAACCGAATCTAAATGATAATCATTACTATTGCAGTTTATTTAGTAGCTTCTAAGCTAATTTTTATTAGTAATTTGGAGTTATTTGATATAGATCAATTTTCCCTGATAGGGGGGAGGCATTCCTATAAACGAGAATGCACACATTCTTTGTGTCTCCAATATGATTCTAGAACAACCAGTTGATAGAAACCCCAGCAAAGGTTTCATTAAGCTTTGAGCTGCTATAACCAACTTCTCGCTCGATATCTTGCTGGGCGATACTTTGACTGACATGTCCTGAAATGTTTAATGTTGGCGTCAGCGCATATGCAGACTCTACGCCAAACTGCAAGTTGTTACGGCCGTTATGAGTCTTGGTTACATATTGGTAATCGATACCTTGAGTGAGATAAGGTGCGACGTTCCAAGCTTTGGAGAGATCCCAAGAGCTGTGTAAGCTTAGCTCGATAAAATAGCCGCCTGCTTCAGTTGAGTAAGTGTAGTTAATCGATGGAGTCAGCCATTCAATGCCCGAGTAAGTAATGGAGCTGAACAACTCATTGTCGCTAGCACGTTCGTCGCCATAAAATTCTAAACGTTGGTAGCCAATCGCTGCTTCAAAGTTGTCGCTGAGTGTAATGCAGTACTCTAATCCAAGTTGCCATTCAGTGTAGTGTTCGCTGTCGGCACTACCAACTCTGGCGTAGGCATTTACATCTTGATACTGAGCAGCAATACCGCTCCAATAGATCCCGCCACTGTCGAGGTTGTCGCGTCCCTCTGATACATATTTCGACTCCCAACCTAGATCTACCGAAAGTTCGACTTGGGAGTTACCTTGGGGAACCACATGATGTGAATTATGCATATCGTCTTCAGCAAGCACGATGCCACTGTAGGCAAAAAAAATAAAACTAGTGGTGATAGCAAAGGGTTTAAAATACGACATATTAACCTCTATAAACAGAAATAAGGCGGCATAACAGCTTCCTTTTGTGGGGTGAATGATAATGATTCGTATTATCGAGTTCTTTGTTCTGGATCAACATAGTGATAAAAAATAATGGATTGAGATAGGGAAGTTCATAAATGTTAGATCAATCAAGTTCCACCTGAAGTTCGTGGTAATCATCATAAAGCCAGACTGATCTAGCGTTGTTTAAGATCAGTGGCCTTGTAGATGATAGATAATCAGTGATTCGCCTTTATCTATGATTTAGATAACCATGTGGTGGTATCGCAAATCGGTCCATTCTATTGGAAGTGGTATTACATTTTTGAGAGGAAATGCAACGAGTCTTACCTTAAGTGATATCAATCTTAAACTCACTTTGGGGCATAAACGTGTCAGATATACTGACTTTAAAAGGGACAAATTCAACTCTGAACTTGAGGCCGTTGAAGAAAATAGCGTGAGCCTGACAGGACGTCAGGCTAGCTTTCGTTGGCCAAGGATGGCCTATCGGAAGCGTTAGCATTTTCGAATAAGGCTGAGGCAGAATACAAACAAAGTTAAAAGCTGGATTAATCCCCATGGCGACCTTTTCGCTGTTTGAAAATGTTGCGGGGCGGCTGGGCCAATTTTTGATAAAGAGTAAAGAGGGAACAGCCGTTGGTTTCCTCTTGGTCTGGTGTGGGCGAAGCGCCACGACGTTAGTGGCCGCAGGCCATAAGAAACAGTGCCAAACGCACCAGTTCAATAATCTACCCTCTTACTTTATCTAACGCCCCACAAACCGCATTAACGCCTTGAATCGCCCTTGGGGTTGCACGATGAAGTAAATCGGCATCAAACTGATAAATATGGTGGTTTTTTACCGCGGGTAATTCAGGCCAATCGGCCCAGTTAATGCCTAATACATTGCCTTCATCTTGGCTTTGTAAAATCACTTCTGCACCGGTTAATAACACATTCTCAATACTGATTTGCGGGTACTCACTCGCAGCGTCATAAAACACATTTTCACCGTGGCACACTTCTATAAGGTGTTGGATCCAACTGCCTTTTGCAACGGTCATTAGTGGTGTAGACCATAACTGATAAAACACTTTGACTGCGGGTTTGGCTTGGTTTTTTAGCCTGATTTGGGCTAGTTGTTGACGATAATCTGTCGCCACTTGCTGCGCTTGCGCCTGGTGACCCGTCAGTTTACCGAGCGCTTCAAGATCAGTGGCCACATCGGCTAAGTTTTTAGGGTCGCTATTAAACAGACTAAAGCCTAAATCACGCAGCTGATTAATGTCGCCCTGTTTGTTGCCACTTTGCCAAACGATGACCAAATCTGGATTTAGCTCAATCACCCGCTCTATTTGAATACCATAATAGCCACCAATACGGGGAATATCTTTAGCCGCTGCGGGATAATCTGCATAATCAGTAGTAGCTAAAATTGACTCCCCCGCACCAATAGCAAACAGCATTTCAACCCCATGAGGTGACAAGGCAATAATCCTTTTGGCTGGTAGCTTTTGTTGTTGAGCTTGTACTGAAGTGAGTTCAGCCCCAGGTAAAATCAACGACACCGACAATAATCCAATGACAATGCTCAGCGATAAAAATAGACGCAACAAGATGTTTTCCTTAATACCTGATGTTAATTAAAAGTGGTTAATCAAAAGTGGTTAATCAAAAGTGGTTAATCAAAAGTGGTTAATCAAAAGTGGTTAATCAACCAGTTTATCGGGCCAGCCATAGTTATCAATGTAATTTACTAAGTTTTGAGGCCGGTAACGGTCGTCATTTAACCAACGGGTTTTAACCGATTGATGGATCTGTATTGGCGAAAGCTCAGACTTAAGTGCTGGCTCAAGTACTGGGTCTAATTCACGGTAAAAACGCTTTTTGATCCGGTAAAAACTGCGATACGAATCTTCGATATCTGCCATAGGATTAGGCAACAATGTATCAGCTAAGTGAAATTCTACCGTTAAATCAAATGCCTTTGCTTGACTAATCATCCACTGCAATCCAATGTCCGACAAGGTACTACCGTCTGAATTGGGCGCAACACTACCACCAATATTACTGTGGGCGCCAGCAAACCACACTTGCTTAATATCAATGCCACTTCGGGGTTGCCAAAGTGTCGGCTCAAAGTCGCTGCGATGTTCATCAAGCGCTAAAGCATGACGCGCAACTTTCACATTGCGACCAAGTTTAGTGTCGTAAAACTCATCTTTGTCTTCAAACATGCCTAAAAAAGATAGCGGGATCCCCATTGCGCCTACCGTGTCCCACACGCCAACAAACGCCACATCACGTGATGAATGAGAATGCTGCTGACGAAACTGCAGCGAACGTTCACCCTCTGGAGCAAAGGGTTTAGTTTTCATTTTATAGTGGTCAAAGGCTTGCTGGATAAGCTTGGCATCTGGCCGAGTAACAATACCGCAATTGTTAATTAGGCCACACAAACAACGCACTGTGTAAGCACCTCGGCTAAATCCAAACAAATATATTTGGTCACCGGCGGAATAGTTTTGCACGATATAACGATAAGCATCCATAATATTTTTATGCAGCCCTCGCCCCGTCGCGCCGCCGATCACCGAATCATAGTACGAACCAATCCCCCAATCATAAAACACCTGCTGGGGCACACCATCATCGGCAATGGGTTTGATGGCTCTGGCGAGTTTAAGTACATTAGTGGCGTGATCTTTTTCAAGATTTTTTTCTGGCCGATTCCAGGTACCATCGGCACAAATGACAATTCGTTTGTTCATATCAATCCCTGACGCTCCAGTGTAAACAATCTCATAAAGCATAATAGACTAAATGCCTATTTTCACCATCGCCAAAATAATCAATACTCGAAAGCTCACTTAATCTATTCGAGTAACTGACCATGATAACAGCAGAACAAAGTGTATTAATGATTGTGGACGTTCAAGGCAAGCTCGCCCAAGTGATGCAGCAATCGGCCCCGCTACACCAAAAACTTGGCATATTAATTCAAGGTGCACAACTATTTGATATTCCGATTATTTGGTTAGAACAATTACCCGATAAATTAGGCCATACTAGCGAAGAACTCTCACAATTGTTGTCGCAAACCACACAACCCATCGCTAAAAAGCATTTTAGTGGCTGGCACTGTGAAGAAGTAAAACAACAACTTAACTCATTAAAACGTCACAACGTGATCCTAGCCGGTATTGAAACCCATGTTTGCGTTTACCAAACCTGCCAAGACTTATTGGCTAACGACTATCAAGTGCATCTTGTCGCCGATGCGGTGTCATCTCGGGGTACAGACAATAAAGTACTTGGAGTGCAAATGATGCTCAATGATGGCGCTAAACTTACCAATGTCGAATCACTGCTATTTGAACTACAGCATGTTGCCCAAGGTGATCGCTTTAAGGCCTTACTGAAATTGATAAAGTAGCCATAGGTTGCCAGTGTGGGTATGATGTTAAAATAAATATAACAATAACATCATACTGCTATGCACCCATTTGATCGGCCCATTATTATTTTATCCGCGCCCCGTTCTGGCAGTACCCTGTTGTTCGAGGTGTTATCAAAAAGCCAGTCAATATTCACTATTGGTGGGGAGAGCCATGCGCTGATTGAAACCATTCCCAAACTGAATGTTGCCTACCGTCAATTTAGTTCTAATGCCTTAACGGAACAGGATATTGATGCCGATTTACGTCAGCAATTATTGCACCGTTTTAGCGATGCGCTGCAAGATAACCAAGGCCATAAGCCCGAAAAAAATAGCGATGCGAGTATTCGTTTTTTAGAGAAAACCCCCAAGAATAGCTTACGAGTCGATTTTTTTAATGCGCTATTTCCTGACGCCTTGTTTATCTACCTCGTCAGAGAACCCAAAGAAAATATTAGCAGTATTATGCAAGCTTGGCGGTCGAATAAGTTTGTCACTTACCCTAACTTACCGGGGTGGGATAAACACAATTGGTCGCTACTGCTTCCAGAAAAATGGCAACAGTTAAATCAGCAACCATTGCAGGCTATCGCCGCATTTCAATGGCAAGCGGCTAATGAAGCGATTATGGATTCATTGCAAAAGATCGACAGCAATCGCTGGTGCATGGTGTCTTATGATCAATTAATTGCCAACCCTGCGAAAACCGTTAAGCAACTCTGTCAATTTACCGGTACGGATTTTGACCCAGCTTTAGCGCAATTATGCAGTAAGCCATTAGCGCATTCTCGCTACACCATATCGACACCCAAACCCAATAAGTGGCTCGAAAACTATCATGACATTGCCAAAATTTGGCCGAGTACTTCTACGACACTGAACAAAATCAATCATCATTTACACGAACGCGGTCATCCAATATATGACACTCAATGGCAGCAACACGACATTGCTGAGCCAACCGTGCCATTAGCAAAACCGCAAGCCGCACCATTAACAAAGCCATTAACAAAAGTCCCTATCTATAATAATGTGGCTCGTAACAGTCCCTGCCCTTGTGGGTCTGGCAAACGATTTAAACAATGCCATGGTGCGTTAAGCTAAACAGCAGAGAGCCAAATTATGAAGTTACCCCATGAGTTTTATCAGTTACCTTTTAGCTTTGATGTTGGTCAATTAACCAAAGAGATCGAGCAATTTACCGAATCAGATTGGGTGACTCATCATGAAGGTTTTCAAGGCAATTCTGCCATTCCGTTAATCTCGGTCAACGGCGAATTTAATAATGACTTTAAAGGGCCAATGAAGCCCACATTGGCGCTAGATAAAAGCCCTTACATCAAACAAATATTAGCCTCATTTGGCGAAGTACTCAGTCGTTCACGCTTAATGCGTTTATCCCCTGGCGCACAAGTACCACTGCATTCAGACATCAATTATCATTGGTATAAACGCGTTCGCGTACATATTCCTATTACCACCACCGAACAAGTACAGTTTTTTTGTCATGACAAACAAGTCCACATGGGTGCGGGGGAGTGTTGGATTTTCGACTCTTGGAAACATCACAAAGTGGAAAATAACAGTGACCAGTATCGAGTGCACTTAGTGATAGACCTTGCTGGTTCAAGCCAATTTTGGCGCACTGTTTTTCAACACTCTCGCTCAATAGTAGACGATCAATCAACCGCATTAAGCAGTCAATTCGTCGGCTTTAACCCAGACTTACCTGCAACATTCATCACTGAGCAATTTAATTCCCCGCTGATCATGCCTGCGGCAGAGGTTGAATATTTAACCAATGAGCTGTTAACTGAAATTAATCACAATGCCCAAAACACAACTGAAGAAGTGAGTGCATTTAGGTTGCTGATGGCTGAGTTTGTTGCCGATTGGCGGGTGTTATGGCTGCAATTTGAGTGTACTAAAGCCGGTTGGGCGCATTATCATGCCCTGCGCCAGCAAACCATGGTCAAAGCCTCCCAATGCGCTAAATCGCTGCAACTAATGCATTCGGGCTCGGCGATAAAAGCCTTCGAACAATTGGTTGTCGTGGCGTGTATGAATATTGAACTAAGCGAACAATATCAAGGTAGCAACAAATCGGCAGCCGCGACACCTAACGTCGTCTCCAAAAGTGGCGTTGGTAAAAATCACCCCGCTAAAGCGGCGACGGCAACAACCGCCAGTCCTATCGCGGCACCACAATCACGCAACAGTCCTTGCCCATGCGGCAGCGGCGAACGCTATAAAGCCTGCCACGGTAAAGTGAGTTAGCATTAATCCTAATCAGATAAAATGGCGCCTTATTGGCGCCATTTTATTAACCAAAAAATTGCTGCGATGCTTTTTTGGCAATCGCATCAAGTTGCGCAATTTCCGCCGCAATAAAAGGCTGGTACTTAGCCGCTTGACCAATAGCCTTAGGGTTCATAGGCTGCCTAACCTGACTGGCACTGGGCGTTAATACGGCGCGATCTGACTCATAAAAAGTAAAGCATTGCGCCTGAGTAGTTAAGCCACAATAGTCCAGCATGCGCTGAATTTGCGAGTCTGGTTCACGCACCAGTTGCTCAAAACACACATGTAATATCTCGTTCGGGTACAGTTTGTCCCAATGCGCCATGATGTCTAAATAATGCTGCCAGTAACTGGTTATTCCCGTAAACGAATACGAATAATCGTGACCAAAACTGAAAAACTGCTTAAACACGCTCAAACCATTGTCGACCGTGTTACGCACCACGTTAATGATTTTTGCTTGGGGAAATAAGCTTTTAATGAGGCCAATATGCAAAAAATTATTCGGATTTTTATCAATCACATAAATCGGTGCCTCGGTAAAATAATGATCCACTTCGGTTAAATAACGTTGGCGGAACTGCATAATCTCATTAGCAGAAAGCTGGCTTAATTGAGATTGATAACCGCCCGACATGTCCATTTGTAGCGCAAATCGCTCCATAAATGGTAACTCATCGGTAGCACCTACCTCACTATGACAGGCTAAAATCTGTTCAACCAAAGTGGTGCCAGAACGCGGCATCCCGACAATGAAAATGGGCGTTTGGCCAGTTGTCGGTAAACTATCAATATGTGGCGACGGAGTATGTCCAAGTAAAGACAACACAATTTTAGCGAACAAAGGCTGCTTAAATGGCCGATAAACCGCCATAATTTGATTGGCTAATAACATCGACTCACAGGCTTTATCGATTTGCTGATGTTGTTCATAGGCTTTACACAAGGCGAAATAAACTAACGCCTGATTTTGCTTACTGAGCGACGCGTCCGAAGCAAAGTGTTGTAATAACGCTAAATCATTAGCGCTAAATCGATACTGCTTTAAATCAGCTAAGCTCCAATAGCCAACACCGACTTGCTTTGGGCTTAATTGAATATACTGATGATAAAAATTAGCCGCGCGCTCAGTATCACCTTTCGCTTTATAAATATGACCTAAATTGAGCTGCACCGCTGGCTCTTCAAAATCGTGTTCCACACACCATTCAAAACTGTGTTCAGCTAATGCCATATCGGCCACTTTAGTCGCGACTAGCCCCAGTTTATAACGGTATTGGCCGACCTGTGGTTGCAGATTAATTAATTGTTCTAAATAACCTTTAGCCGAGAAAAAGTCTTGTTTCACTTCAGCTATAGCCAGTAACCCCGTCAACACTGAAACCGTATGAGGTTCAATCGATACAGCGCTAACAAAATAGCTTTCGGCTTGGGCATATTGTTGCTGCTGTAAATGAATGTGGCCTAATAATGCTAGGGCGCCAACGTGCCTATCATCACGCTTAACCACTTTACGAGCATATATTCTGGCCGACGAATAATTTTTAGATTTAAACAGCGATTCCGCTTGGCTCAAATATTGATTAATAATACTCAAACGAGGGTCCTTTTCTTATTATTAGTTTATGAGTCCCAATAACATTAACATAAAATACCGCTATTTCTGACTAGGGCATCAGCGCATATTGAACGAAATAATCAACTTAAGCGTACAATGACTACATGCGTTCCCCATTTACGCGACACAAGTGAGTGATGATGAAAAATAATGAAGCCAAAGTGCCAACTAGCCGTTTATCTCGATTATCAAAAATGGGTGGGCTGGCTTCACGCCTAGCGGGTAACGTCCTGTTTGAAGGCGCAAAACAGTTTAGCCAAGGCAAATCACCATCAATGCAACAACTGATGATGACCCCAACCAACATTGGCCATGTAGCAGACAAGTTGTCACAGCTGCGCGGCGCCGCGATGAAAGTGGGTCAAATGTTGTCAATGGATGCGGGCGATCTCGTGCCTCCCGAGTTAGCAGACATATTCGCAAAACTGCGTTCAGACGCTAAAGCCATGCCACATAAGCAATTAACCCATTTATTAGTTGAGCATTGGGGCCCAGACTGGCTTGCTCCGTTTGCTCAATTTGAATTACGCCCATTTGCCGCGGCCTCTATTGGCCAAGTGCATTTAGCCTATTTAGAGACTGGCGAAAAACTGGCAATCAAAATTCAATACCCAGGTATTCGAGACAGTATCGACAGCGATATCGACAACGTTGCCACATTATTAAAAGTCTCACGCCTTATTCCGGCAAACGTTAAACTCGATACCTTATTGGCTGAAGCTAAAGCGCAGCTGCATAACGAAGCAGATTATCACTTCGAAGCACAACAAATAGCACTTTATCAGCAGCAATTGGCTGACGACCCAAGCTTTATTGTGCCCAAGGTGTATAAGCAACTCAGTAATGACAGTATTTTGTGCATGCAGTTTGTCGAAGGGGTGGCCATTGAGTCATTAGCACAATCACCACAAGAGGTGCGGGATCAAATTGCTACCACGCTAATGGCCTTGTGCTTTAAAGAGCTATTTGAATTTAAATTAGTCCAGTCTGATCCTAACTTTGCCAATTTTCAGTATCAAAAAGATACTCAAAAAATCGTTCTATTCGACTTTGGCGCTACGCGAGCGATCAGTGATACGTTATCAGATGGCTACCTAGAGCTCATGCTAGGAGCCGCTGATGAAGACAAGACTAAAATGACGGCTGCAGCCAAGCAAATTGGCTTTTTTCAAGATCAAATTGATCCCGCCCAGCAACAATTAATTATTGATATTTTCTATCAAGCTTGCGAGCCACTTCGCTTTGACGGGGATTACGACTTTGGCGCAAGTAATTTAGCTAAACGCATTACTCAAGCAGGTAAAGTCATGAGTACCCAACAAAATGAATGGCATACCCCGCCAACCGATGCTATTTTTATACATCGAAAATTGGCAGGTATGTATTTACTGGCGGCAAAACTTAATGCCAAAGTAAACGTAGCAACATTATTTTCTGTTTATCAAACCTCAAATTTGAGCTTAACTAAGCTCAATGTTAGACAATAAAAACACATCAATAAGCTAAACCCGTCGTGAAGATATAGATGGGCCTGATAACCATTGAATTCAGTTGAGTTCATACAAGGAGAGTTACTATGTTTAGTCACATTATGATCGGCGTTAATGACATCCAAACATCAAAGAAGTTCTACGATGCAATTTTAGCAACATTGGGCCACGCCGCTGGCAAGATTGATGACAAAGGTCGGTGTTTTTACATGACGCCAACGGGTATATTGGCATTAACTAAACCGATTAATGGTGAGTCAGCATGTCATGGCAATGGCACGACTATCGGTTTTGCCGCTGAAACACCAGCATTGGCTGATGCATGGCATGCTGCAGGTATAGCCAATGGCGGCACGGCCTGTGAAGATGCACCAGGGATACGTTCAGGTCCAGCGTTTGACTTATATTTAGCTTATCTTCGCGATCCAGATGGTAATAAAGTTTGTGCCTTGCACAGAGTAGCAAAGTAATCGCTAGCTAAACTAACAACTGAATAGGCCAAGTCTTTGTACTTGGTCTATTTTTATTTAAATAAACACTTTTATACACGATATTGGCTAACATATTCACTTATATTTAAGACCCAGAAAACCACTGAACTTACCGCCAAAAACCCTCAGATCTTTCATTAACATCTTTACGCAATGTAATTAAATGTAAACTTATGGACATTTGATTGAAGCTCCCAAAGTGAACGCTTAGTATTGTGGCTACAATGCATTCAAGTGGAATAACCAATGCAATTTCGAATATTATCATTTTTGATGCTCGCCAGCTTTACAACTGTCGCAGTGCCACTCAGTTACACAGGTACAGCACATGTCATTGAAGGCCAAGCAACAGTAACAAAAGCTAACTTATTTAGCTGCCAAAATGGTCAGTCGCGTCAATCACCTATCGGCATAAAAACCGACAAAGACCAAGAGTTTGCGGTACCTGCAGCGCTTCAATACCAAGAGCAATATTTCACTACTGACCTTTATAATGAATGTTCTGGGGTCACTCCTGCATCAATAGATGATGTTGATTTATCGTCAGTACCTGTTATTGAAGTAGACCATGACGGTGAGATAATTACGGGTTATATCTTTGCCGATAATTACTTTGAGCTGTTTATTAATGGCAAGCTTATCGGCGTAGATCCAATTCCCTTTACGCCATTTAATTCCAATATCGTCAGATTTAAAGTCAAAAAGCCTTACGACATCGCTATCAAAGTAGTCGATTGGGAAGAAAACTCTGGGCTGGGAACAGAAAATAATCGCGGCAAAAAATATCATCCTGGCGACGGCGGCTTAATTGCCAGCTTCTCCGATGGCACAGTAACTAACTCAGACTGGTCAGCGCAAACTTTTTATACCGCGCCAATTTATGAGTTAAGTTGCGCCACTGAAATTGGCCAACAACGATTAACTAAACGTTGTGACACCGACGGTAGAGACAGCTACGACAAAGCTTATTCGCTTCACTGGCAAATATCTCAAGATTGGCAGACTAACAATGAGTACGTCACTTGGCCCAAATCGGTTAAATTTACTGAACAACAAATTGGCGTAGATAACAAAAAAGCCTATATGAATTTTCAACCACAATTTTCAGGCGCTGGCGCATCGTTCATTTGGTCAAGTAATGTCATCCTAGATAACTTAGTATTGTTTAGATATCAGGTTAAATAGCCAAGTTTTTACTCATTGAGGATGCCAATAATGTTGGCATCCTTTTTCTATAATGAATATGTTAGCTTCTTTTCCCTGTCAAAAATCGCCCAACAGCTGAACACTTATAGATGCATCATAAACCGCTACGGGGTAAAATAACGACCCTTTTGTACTGTGAGTGTGTGTAATGGCTGTTAACGACCCGTATTTTATTCCTTTTAATCACAGTATTGCTGAGCACAGCCAGCCTGAGTCGTTTACCTTTCCGTTCTATTATCAGCCACACCCAATATGTTTGCAGGCTGCTGAGCAGTTGCAACAAGACTTACTTATATCAAACCCTTGGCAACATAACTTTGGCTTAGACAGCGTAAACGATCGCGGTATGGTGATTGGTAAAATGTTTGGTGTGTTGGTGGTAAAAAATCCTCAAGGGAATATCGGTTTTTTAGCAGCTTTTTCGGGTAAATTGGCTGATAAAAATATCTTGCCACCGTTTGTGCCGCCAGTATTTGACATGCTAACCCAAGACAGTTTTTTTAGTGCCGAGAATAAACAGATTAATCAAATTAATCTGTCGATTAGTCAGCAACAAGCCAATCCATTACTGGCGACGCTAACCGCGAAATCACATCAGCAACAACAGCAATCTGCCACCGAACTTGAGCAGCAACGCGGTTTAATTGTGGCAAGTCGCAAACAACGAAAAATAGAGCGTGAGCAAGCAGATTCGGCATTAGCGCTATCAAACATAAGTGCCGATGAGTATAAAAGATTGTCGATTGAGTTAAGCCGTCAAAGCGTGCAGCAAAAGCACCAGCTTAACGGGTTAAAGCAACAATGGCAGATTCTAATAGACGCGACACAATCACAACTCGGTAGCCTGCAACAACAGATTAAGCAGCTTAAATATCAGCGTAAACAACTGTCTAATGGCTTACAAAAAAAGCTATTTGCCCAGTATCAATTTTTAAATACCTTAGGTGAAGCGCGGGATTTAAACGATATTTTTAATGATGCTCCCAATCATTTACCGCCCGCTGGGGCTGGCGAATGTGCTGCACCTAAGTTGCTGCAATATGCGTTTAGCCATCAATTAACCCCCATTGCCATGGCGGAGTTTTGGTGGGGGTCATCACCTAAATCTGAAATCAAACAACATCAAAACTACTACCCTGCTTGCCACGGAAAATGCCGCCCGATTTTGACTCATATGTTAACAGGCATGCAGGTTGATGATGACCCGTTACTGATTAATCCAGGTAAAGACTTACCGATTGATATTATTTATCAAGATGAGACGATGGCCATTATTAATAAACCCGCTGAACTGTTATCGGTTCCGGGTAAAAACATTACCGACTCGGTATTTAGCCGCATGCAGCAACAATATCCTAATGCAACCGGGCCATTAATTGTCCATCGCCTCGATATGTCGACCTCTGGTTTAATGGTAATAGCGCTCACCAAAGAGGCCAATAAAGCCCTGCAACAGCAGTTTATTCAGCGCGTTGTCACCAAACGATATATTGCCCTCATTGAAGGTGCGCCGGACCAAGATGAGGGCGACATTAGCTTGCCGCTTAGGGTTGATTTAGACGACAGGCCGAAGCAACTCGTGTGCTATGAATACGGTAAGCATGCCGAGACATTTTGGCAGGTGTATCAACGTCAAGGAAAACGCACTTTACTGCATTTGTATCCTAAAACAGGTCGCACCCACCAGTTGCGCATCCATTGCGCTCATCATGACGGATTGCACATGCCGATTGTGGGCGATGATTTATACGGGGTTGTCGCTAATAGACTGCATTTGCACGCCCAGTATTTAGGCTTAAATCACCCGGTGAGCGGCGAAGCAATGGTGTTTGAAGTAAAAGCCGATTTTGAATAATGGCTTAACAGCAAAGCGCTTTAGTTTATTGCCCACAGCACTAAGCCCACAGCATTAGGCCAAAGCACTAAGCCAAAGCATTAAAAACAGCAAACCGATATTGGGTCAGCAATATCGGTTTTCATTGTTAACTCGCCTTGATGATGACTTACGCTAACTAGAACTGACGAGGCTGCTCTTCTAAATGCATTTGCTCAACCAAACCTTGACCGGTTCGTTGCTGATACTGAGATTCAGCTTGCTGCATTCTAGTGCGACCGTTGGTGAGCATATTTTGACCTTGTTCAATGGAACTCTGGCCTTCTGCTAGGTTGGTATTACCGTCTTCGATAAGTTCTTTACCGTCTGCATACATGTCGTCGGCATCTTCCCAAAGATCGGCAATATCGTCTAATCGTTCAACTAATACCAGTGCTCGTGCGCCATTTTGAGCACCGTTTAACGTGCTCGCCATCAATTGAAATGCAACACGGTGTTGTTGTGCCGCTTCTTTGGCAACGATAATCAGCTTTTCTCCTTCACGGATTTTCGTATTACCTTTGCCGATCAAATTCCGGCCATCAACTAACAAGCTGCTGCCATTTTTAACGTCTTTTTGACCTTGTTCCCATTGCTGGGACAAGTCGAGGTGTTGCTCACCTTCAGCTTTCACTTTGGATGCAAAATTATTTTGCGTTGCTGCACATCCAGACAGGCAAACAACACTCACAACCAACAAACTACACAGCACAGCTCTCATGTAAACGCCTCTTTAAATGTGGTGGAGAAAGCGGCACAATTAGATAACCTCGTCACTAAAATAGCAAGTACTGAGACGGATTAAATTTGGTTAATAAAGAGTTAATTGAATAGCGCTGATCGCCTCTAGAGATAGATAAACGTAACGTTTGTTCTCTCTAATATAGAACCACTCTCCGTTAAGCGTAACGGACGCTACACATCATTTATATTGCCCCATAAAAATGGGTTAGCTTATTGTTAAGCTAACCCATCATATTATTTATCGCTTAATCGTTATGTCTACAGCTCAAACAATACATCGGTGCGGATAATGTATTTAATCCCTTGATAAATCGGTTCAGAGCTATGAATACAATGCAGCGGATGCATACCGTGAGGGAAACAAAGCACACTCCCCGCTGGGGTTCTGACATCCACGGTCTTAACATTATCGCCGTGTTTTGCCGGTAAGTTAGGGTTATCCGCATTGACTAAAAATCGGGTGGCACCACCTTCAAAGTCTTCAGTCAGTAAGATTAAAAAAGTCAGCTGACTGTAACGATCGCCAAAAGCATCTCGCACTAATTCACCGTCTATCACTTGGCTGCCTGGCCACGAACCATCTGAATGCGGCTTAAAGAAATCGCCTTCGTTATAACGGTAAAAACGGAAACGGTTATTTAATCCTAAGGCGGCTTTACCATCAAAAATGCCTAAGGTGTCATCCATAAGATGCTTAACCCTATCCCAAATGACTTGCTCAGTGGTGTTATCAACCACCCAAGTTAAGCTGTCGTTATGACGAACATGACGAGGCAGTGACACTGCGGCATCCGGTAAAAAGCCCATCGTCTCGCTGGCCGAAATTAACCGTTTACACTCATCGGCCGACAACACATTGAGTAATTGAAAAGCACCAGGCACTTCGGCTAACATTTTTTTGCTCACCTTAGTTCGCTCTGTTTGCGTCAGCTCTGCATCGTTAAGCGCTGCGATATTGGCTTGATAATTAGCCCACGTTGGCAACGCCGGATGCTCTGCGCCGGGTTCACGTGCCACCACAAAATAAGCTGAATTTTCACTTGTTGTGTTCATTTTTTTATACCTTTAACCATAAAATGGGCCAGCGATTGTTCACCAAAAAATGGGTTAATCAATGTTGCCCAGCTCAAAAATTTAATAACTCATTACGCGTACTTGGGCAAATTGACGATGCCCTGCAGCAGTACCATGAAAGCCAAAACCACTTTGCTTAGCGCCAACCCATGGCGCATTACCGGCACCCGCACCTTGGTTAACCCCCACCATGCCAGCCTCAAGTTGCTCAGCAACCGCTTTAGCGCCCTGGCCACCAAACACCACTGCAGCTAAACCATAATGGCTATCATTCGCTCTGCTTATGGCCTCGTCAATGTGCTTATAACGACTGATAGCGACCACAGGGCCAAAGGTTTCTTCGCGCTCGATTAACATCTCTGGCGTTATTCCGCTAACCACGGTTGGCTGAATAAACGGTAATGGATAATCATCGCTACCAAGTAAAAAACTCGCCCCTTTGGCTTTAGCATCTTGCAATTGCTCAAGTACTTTTTGGTGCTGCATTGGGTTCACTAAAGGACCAATATTTACATTGGCTTCATCCCATTTACCGACTTGATAACGGCTGGCCAGCATCACCACCTTCTGTTCAAACTCATCGGCAATACGTTCATCCACGTAGACGCGCTCTGTTGAGGTACACATTTGTCCGGCGTTTTCAAACGAACTGGCTACTGCAAACCTGACCGCTGCGTCAATGTTGGCCGTCGCCATCACAATCATGGGATCGTTGCCACCAAGCTCCATCACTAAGCGTTTTAAGCCCGCTGCCGCATTGGCCATAATGTGCTTTCCTGCCGCCATAGAACCCGTAAATGCCACCATATTAATGTCTGCCGCCACCAGAGCTTGGCCAAGGGATCTATCGCCTTGTGCCAGTTGCAGCACATTTGTTGGCAGTACGCTATTCAATGTATTGATAAACAACTCAGCCACTAATGGTGTCTGTTCCGACGGTTTTAATATCACACTGTTACCGGCCATAAGTGCTGGCATCAGCAAGTTATTGGCCATGGCTAACGGATAGTTCCATGGCGAAATCACCGCCACAACACCTAATGGTCGATATTGTATTTCAGTGCGGTTATCAACTTGCTCAGTGGTTAATGCATCGCTTATTTCACTGGCAAAATACGCTGCATTTTGTACCGTACCACCCACTTCATAAGTGGCACGGCGATAATCTTTACCCATTTCTTGGCCGATTAATCTTGCCAGCTCATCTTGTACCGCCACAAGTTGCTGGTAGGCCTTGACCAGATACTGTTGACGTTCAATGAGCGACAAACTCGCCCAACTTTTTTGCGCGACTCGGGCATTGGCAATGACCTCAGGTAACTGAGATATCGCTAAGGTTTCAACACTGCCAACCTCAGTGGCTTCAATATGTTGGCCGTCATCGGCTTTGTGATAACTCGCCGGATCGTAAGAGGTTAATACTGCCATGGAGAAATATTCCTTAATGGGACAAAAATGACACTAGCCTGAATTAAGTCTATTTTGATACAATAGGATACAAAAGCAACCAGTATACTTTTAGTAACCTAGGCTAACTTAAGTTGAAAAAATGAAAACAACAATTGAAACAATGAATAACGGTCAAAAAAAAGTTATCAACCCTTGCGCAGAACCCTTGCGCAGAACCCTGCTCAGTTGAGCGTGGAATGCGAGTGTTAGGCGGAAAATGGAAAGCATCAATACTATGGCACTTGCAAGATGGTCCAGTACGATTTAATGATTTATCTCGCATGTTAGGCGGCGCCAGTAAGAAAATGGTCGATCAACGTCTTAAAGAATTAGAAACCCAAGGATTAGTGAGCCGCCATGTGATTAGTGATCGCCCTATTGCAGTGTCTTATGCCATTACCGATCTTGGCCGTACCGCATTGGATATTTTAGAGCGCTTAAAAGATTGGGCAGACGAATATGTGGTGTAACTGAATCAGTGGTAAATAAATCACGATAACAAAGACATAAACTAAAAAACCAAAATAAGAAACACCACTGTCTACAACTTTTCAACATCCAGTAATAAACTATAATGAGTAGGATCGTTGATATATACAATAAATAGGATAAGATGCGCGGAAAATTCGGCTTAAGGTAATCCTATTTCATAATTAGGTCTCTTTTCACTTTTATAACTATTGTGGTGATATCGCTTATTTCGCTCGTTAGTGAAGCAAAAGAAAAAGTGACTTTTTATACTGAGGCATACTCGCCATTTCAATCTCAAAATCAGCAAGGTCAATTAGTTGGTTTATGAACTACTCGTAGCTAAAGCTATCGAGTTTCCAAGACAAAAACTAAGTTAATGTCCCTTGTTGTAAGAAAGCTTG